>VFJU01000189.1 GCA_009885905.1 Verrucomicrobiota bacterium | reverse complement strand
GTTTCTGCGACCTATCCAACATCAAGATAATACCTAGACACGCCATGACCAAAAGCTACTACATCGGACTCGACGTCCACAAGGAAACAATCGCCATCGCCTACGCCGCTGGGAAAATGCGGTCAGGGTGCAAATCTTGTCAAAATGACCCCGTTTCTCATTCACGGCACAATCGTGGAAGAGCTCCGCACCGCATCCGGCAGAGCTGGAGCAGCCATCGGCGCGAGCAGAGCTTCGCGCAGTCCCGGGGGTGCGGTGCGCTCTGCTGCCGCCGGCGGGGGATGGGAGCTCTGCTCCATGCGGCAATTTGTTTTTTGTCATTTTCGGGGTCACTTTTCGGGTTCCGCCCACCACTTGAGGGCCTCCACGAAATGTTCGGCAAAGAGCGAGTGCCCGCCATCGTGGATCTCAAAGCGAACGTTTTTGACGTCATTGGCCTTGAGGCTTTTTTTGACAGATTCGGCTTGGGCGATGTTGGCGATGGCGTCGGTCTTGCCGGTGCTCATGAAGGCGCGGATTTTCCGGTATCCGGAGGACGGCGCGGAGAGTTGTTGGCGGAAACGTTCCGAGAAGTCCTCATTGCAGCCGCCCATGAAGACACCCACCGCGTTGCGCTTTGTTTTCACGAGCCAGGCGACGGAGCCCCAGCAACCCTTGGAACCTCCGGAAAATCCGCCCGTAGCAAAGCGGCTGCCGGAAAATCCGGACCACGATTTTTCGATCAAGGCGAAGGCCTCGTCATAAGCCGCGAAACTCATGGGCACCCCGTTGTTAGAATCGATGGCGAGGCAGACCCAGCCGTTTTCCGAGCAGGATTTGCCATACATTCGGAACTTGGGAATGTTGCCCGCGGCGCGTTCGGCCTCGTTGTTGACGGCCGTGATGACGATGAAGACATTCATGGGCTTTGTTGGATCGAAATCCTTGGGTACGGCCACGGCCAGCTTGAGACCCGTCTCGAGACCATCGGCCGATTTCTTGGAATCCGGGAACGAGTCGCCGGTGCCGCCGCTTTCGCCGTTGTGTTTGGCGAGGTTCTTGAGGGTTTCCGGCGAGTACGGCTTTTCGATGAGGTTCATCTTGCCGCCGGTTTCGATGGGCTTGCCGTCCAAGGTGATGGTCCCCGGCGCGGCGGGTGCGGCGGCGGGTGCGGCGGCGGGTTCGCCGGTGGAGTGGTCTTTCCGCCACTGCTCCACATGGGCCTGATCGGCCTGGCTGAGTGTGCCGAGCTTGATGGAAATCTCGGTACCATTGCGGTTGACGATGACGGCATCCGCTTCCACACGGACCAAGTCCGCTTCGAGAGCTCGTCCTTTGACATCAGTCCAAGTGCGGGCGGGTAGCAGGGGGCTTCCTAGCAGAAGTAGGCAGGCGATGGTTTTCATGGCTTGGGATTCCGCGCGATAACCGGCGGCGATTTGCCAACCGTCTTAAACTCCGCGCGGCGAGTCAAGGGTGGGCAAGCCACCCCGTCATAACAACAGCGGCCAAGGCACAGTCACCTCATCACAGGTACAGCGACAAGCCTGTGCGCCTTCGGCAATCAACCCCCTTTTTCCCGCGCTCCGATGATTCATTGGCTCTTTGTCCGGTAGTATGCGGCACCTTGCGGCGGGTTGGTGTCAGTGAACGGGAGCAACCCGCTGTCGGCTGCGATGGCGGATTGGAGGGTGCGCCATGTTTTCAAGTCGGTGCTGCGCTGGATGTCGTAAGAGGCGCCTGGAGTTCCGCGGAACAACATCGCGACATTCCCGCCGGGTTGAATGCTCAGTTGGGAGTCCCCGCCACCGAGAGCGAAAGTGTCTCCCACAATGGCGGTGACGATCCCCGGGTGGCTGCCTCCCAGCCCGTCGGAAACGGTCATGGCGAAGGTATCCAGTCCGATGAAGTCGGCGGCGGGTGTGTAGGTGACAGAATTCGCGCTCCGGCTAACAGCTCCGCCCCTTGCACTCGCCGAGGCGCTGGTTGCGATGCTGACGGCAAATCCCTCCTTGTCGGCGATGCTCGCGAGAATGCTGCCATCGCCGATTGCAAGCGGTTGATTTTTCGTTGCCCTGACGGCGTGACCGAAAGCGGGAGCTCCGGTGGCGAGAGTCTTGAAGGTTTGCACTGGCCCGTGGTAATAGTGCCACTCGCCGTCGATGGCCGTCTTGCACTTCAGGCGGAAAAAATAGGTGGTGTCAGGTAGCAGTCCGCGGGCGAGGGCCGAAGCATTCCGCGGGCCGTAAATCGGATTTCCGAACTGATAGCCATCGACGGAGGTTGGAAGGGATGTTTCCGGAGTTGAGCCAAAATCCAAGGTGGTTCCAAATTCGAATTCAAGGTTGTAGTTCCAGAGCTTGGGGTCCAGCGAACCGCGCAACACGGCACTGTTGTCCGAAACCAAGGCTGCGGTCCTGGTGACGATCACCGGAAGCGCGAGGGTGGTGAATGTCTGGTCGGAGCTGTAGGCGGATCCGACCGAACTGGTGACCCGGCTTCTGAAATGGTAAGTGGTGTTCGGCGTGAGGTTTTTGATAAAACACATCCTGTAATCCGCACCTTGGCCGAGCGGGACGGTTTGATCGCTAAGCACTACCGAGCCGTATTGGGAGGTGGTGCCGTATTCGAAGGCGAGCGTGGCGGGAGCTCCACCGGCATAGAAGGAGGCGAGAACGACCGCTGCATCGGCCGAAACATAGGGACGCTGGTGGTCAAAAATGCTGAAGCCCGTGTAATTGACCCGTGTGATGTTGATCCATGGCGGGGTGATGGGAGGCAGGGTGGTGAAGGTTCGGTCTTCCCCGTAGATTGTGCTCAGCCCGTCATAGGCGATGAGGCGGAAGTGATAGGTGGTGGATGGCTCAAGCATGCCGGCACCCAGTTCTACGGGAATGGGACCGCTGCCACTGATGCTGGCCCCGAATGGAGTGCCTGATCCGTATGCGGTGGTTTTGCCCCATTGGATTGCCGGATAGCAGGGACCGCCACCTGACACCAAGGTGCCACCGAGAGTGGCACCGAGGTCGCTGATATTGGACGCCGGCCCTGTGGTAACCACTGGAACGCTCGCGGTGGTGAAGACGCCGTCACTGCCATAGCTCGTACCGATGGAGTTGGTGGCCTTGCAGCGGAAATGGTAGGTCGTGTTGGGTGGTAGGCCGGTGAGCGTGACGGTGGGATTGTCAACGGTGGTACCCGCCGCGACGGTGAACGGCGAGGTGGTTTCCTGCCCGTAGGAAGTGGTCGGTCCGTATTGAAAGGAAACCGTCGCAGTGCTGGTTCCTGCAGTGACGCTTGCGGCACGCACGACTGCGGACCTCGTGGTGATTTCCGATACCGGAAACGGGCCGGTGATGACCGGAACGGTGCCCACCGGACTTGTGGTGAAAGTCATGTCGGAGCCATAGGTAGGCATACCCGCTTGGTCTGAGAATATTCGATAGTGATAAGTGGTATTCGGAAGCAGGCCTGTCAGATTGGTAGTGATTTCCACCGGGCTTGTTCCGCTGACGAAGGTGGGGCTTCTATTATAATCGACGACGCCGTAGGAAGTCGTAGTACCGTATTCGAAGTAGGGCGAAGCGAGCTGTCCGCCATTCGTATTGATGATGCCACGAAGAGTCGCCTTGTCAGTGCTGATGGAAGTGGCCGCCGTGGTGGTGACAGTGGGCATGACAGGAGTGGTGAACGTGGAGGCTCCGCCAGTCGTCAGGCCTTGGGTGTTAGTGGCTTTCCATCGATAGTAATACAGAGTGCTGGGCGTGAGGCTGGGAATTTCAACGGTTGTAGTCTGTTGTGTGTTTAAGGCGAGATTGCCCAGCCATGAAACCTGGCGGCCGTACGTGGCGGAGAGCCCGTATTCCACCACGATGGTGGTGGCTGAGCTGCCCGAGAAGATCACGCTTTTCACGCGCGCGGCGTTGTAGCCCAGAGTAACCGGAACTCCGGATGAAACCGCGGAGATGGTGGGTTTGGTTTTGGCGGCCAGCGTGGTGAAAGTCAGATCCGCTCCATAGTAGGAGGTCCCACTCGAGCGTGCCTTGATCCGGTAATGATAGAGGGTGGCCGGTTCCAGAGGATAGACATTGAGCTCTGAATATGCGTAAGGAGTCGGATTGCCGGAGATGGCAATTGGCGTCGAACCATCAGTGGGCCCGTCAACCCAATATCTTCCTGTGGGTGAGAATTCTCCGAGTTCGTACGACGTCGTTTTTCCATACTGGAACGTGCAGGTCCAGTAACCCAAGCCGTTGGCATTTACCGTGCCTTTGAGCGTCGCCTGGAGGTCTGTCACGGATGTCGCCGCGGTGGTGGTGACGGTCGGGGCCGCCGCAGCGATCGTGCTGCCGAGCAGCCAGAGAAGAAGCCATTTACCAAGACTGCCGAGGATTTGCATTTTGGCGGAAGGCTTCTGAAACAGCCGCCGGGCCATACCCGAGGACGGGGACGAAGGGGATTTTGAATTAAGCTGAAACCCGGCTGAATGGATAGATTTCGGTTGGGGAATCATGTTCCTGCACCGTAGCATTAGCGATAGGTTTGCCAAGATTTCTTTTGGCTGGGATGATGAATTTGAGCGTGCCTCCGATTTCCCACCACCGATGGTCATGGACGAACCAGTCAACACGAATGCGAACTGAGTTTATATAACGGAATCTGCACCCCGCTCACAATCCGCCCCCCGTTTCCGAGGGAATCCAACTGGACAAATAATTTAGAGCAAATTCGCTTGAGCAAGAATATTTTGATTATTTCTGTCTCTTGTAATTTGGCGAAATAGAAGCTCGAATTCAAGAATGACGTTATCGCCGGCTACCACTAGCGTCTTGTTCTCCGTTTGTATTTCGTTGGGATATTGTCTCCCTCCACGACCTCTCCTGCGGGAACCATCGACATGGCTTTGAGGAAAGCCTCACTTGAACCTTTGGCGGCTCGATCTGCAATTAAGTTATAGGTCTGCAATGCTGATAGCTTCTCAGCAACAGCGAGACTCACAAACTGGTTGATGGAAACCCCGTCGTGCTCAGCTGCAGACTTCAGTGTCCTATGCAGCGAATCTGGAATTCTTAGGCTTAGCGTGCTCATAATATTGTCAAAAACTCGGACGGTGTTACAACGGCAATCCCAAACTCCGAGGCTTGCTTGAGATGCCTGTGATTGAAAGTAATGATGTGTGACACACCTGCGGCCACGGCCACTTCCAATACCATGTCATCCTTGGGATCGGGAAGAATACCACGCCATAAATAGTGAATCGTCTGCTGTCTGGATATCTGTGCAATCCGATGGATCAAGTCATCAACCGCCCACGCGGGTATGGGAATCCCGCTGTTAGGTCGATGGCAGACATCATCGTATTCTGCGAGTAACGGAACGGACAGTGCCACCTCGAAGTCTCCGCGGTCGGCAGCCAGCAAAATCTCGTGGCTAGCACCTGTGGATGAACGCAAGGCCGCAACTAGGACATTCGTGTCAATCACAGCTCTGATCACGGTGATACCGTATGTGCCACCACATGCGGTGTCAAGAGAGTCTTGAAATTTTCCGGAGAGATTTTATGGCTGAAGCCGTTGGTGAAAAAATGGGGTCAGGGTGCAAATCTTGACAAAATGACCCCATTTATCATTCACGGCACAATCGTGGAAGAGCTCCGCGCCGCATCCGGCAGAGCCGGAGCTGCCGTCGGCGCGAGCAGAGCTTCGCGCAGTCCGGGGTGCGGTACGCTCTGCTGCCGCCTGCGGGGGATGGGAGCTCTGCTCCATGCAGGGCTTTGATCGAGCTAATCTGGGAATGGATGTCGGCGAGACGCCAACTCTCCTTGAGGTTGACTGGCAAAAATGGAATCGGGGGCAGGGTGGGGGACGGGATACTTTATTGCCCGCCGCCCACGTTGCCCATGGCTGACTTCGCGCGGCTTTCCGGGGCGATGGCCCACGTGTGGTCGGGTGCGGAAGTCATTTCAAAAATTACAAGAGACAGAAATAATCAAAATATTCAGCAACCCCCTTTCCTTCTTGTACGGTTCGGCTCTTCAGGATATTTTGCGTCCCTAATGAAAAAGCAAATTCCTAGCAATTAGGAAGGACATCACGGACCGCATACCCATGAAATTTCCTCGTGTTTCGCTGTGCCTGATTCTGTCAACTTCCGCGTTTTCTCAGGATTTCCGCCCGGAGTCGCATTTTGAAACCATCCCCGCGGCGGATTCGTCGGTTCAGGAATGTTATGTTTTCCGCACCAAGGCGGGGCTGCGTTACACGGTGGAGTCTCAAGGGTGAGTGGGATGCTGCGGAGAAGTGGCTGAAACCTGAAATCGACGACAAGGAGCCACGATGAAGATCGCCATCCAAATAATAATGCTGATTTTTGGGCTGGGTTTTGTCATGCAAGCGCAAGGGCAGTCCCCAGAGAGGGCGGCTTGGCTTGCTGAGAGGCGGGAAATGATTGCGCGAGCGAGAACCATTTCTGACGGACAGGCTATTCTTGATTTATCACGAATTGTTCGCGGAATTGGTAATGATCTTCCCAACGCTTCGGAAGAAGCAAAACAGCTTTACGGAGAGGCGCTTGATCTGCTTAAAGCCATCCCCGGCCACGCCGAATACTATCGAGACAAGCTCGACCAGGCGAATGATGTAAGAAAGGCGGCCATTCCTAGTGCCCAGACCAATGATAATGGTGCGACCGACCACGGCGTGAAACTACTTAAATTCATGAATGCTCGCGACGAGGCGTTCCTGATTCTGAAGTGCCTGCCCAGTCCTGAAACGGTGAGAGTCCTCGGACGCTATCTCGAAGACGAGTGGGTCAGTCCGCTGCCGTTTGACAAGCCGCATTGGTTTGAAAAGCCATTGGCTGCCTACGCCGCCGGGGCGCTCAGCAGATTGCCGTTGGTCAACAAGCCGGTAAAACGAACCCCGCCCGACCGGGGCGATCCCGAAAATGACCTCAAGGCGTGGCAGCATTGGTATGAGCAGATCAAATCCGGCAAACGCACCTTCCGCTTCGAGGGAGATCCGCAGGAATACGATCTCAATGGCCCCGCCCCCATGGAAAAGCTCGTCCGGATCGAGCGCGACCGGAAACGGGACGACGAACGCGCCGGCCGCTCCAGCCAAAGCGGTTCCGGGGCGGTTCGGGATTTGGATAGGCTCACCTCTTCCCCCGGTTCCACGGGCGGTATCATTGCCGCCATCCTGGGAATCATGGCCGCAGGCTGGTATTATTGGCGAAAGAAGACCCGGAAAATGGGGTCAGTGTGCAAATCTTGACAAATTGACACTGTTTCTCATTCACGGCACAATCATGGAAGAGCTCCGCACCGCATCCGGCAGAGCCGGAGCTGCCGCCTGCGGTGGATGGAGCTCTGCTCCATGTAGGATTTTGATCGAGCCAATCTGGGAATGGATGTCGGCGAGACGCCAACTCTCCTTGAGGTTGGCTGGCAAAAATGGAATCGGGGGCAGGGTGGGGGACGGGATACTTTATTGCCCGCCGCCCACGTTGCCCATGGCTGACTTCGCGCGGCTTTCCGGAGCGATGGCCCACGTGTGGTCGGGTGCGGAAGTCATTTCAAACGTCAACTCCCCACCCCCGGCAATTTGTGGATGTTGAAGAAAGGTCTTGTTGAAATCCGCGCCGTTCAAGGTGGCGCTGCGGATGTAGGGGCGCTGCGGCCCGTTAGCTTTCGCGTGAATGACGAAAGCTTTTCCGTTAGGTAGGTGGATCGTCGCCTTGTCGAAGAGTGGGCTGCCGATCTGATACTCGGTGGTTCCTGGGCAGACGGGATAGAAGCCCAGCGCGCTGAAGACATACCAAGCCGACATCTGCCCGGTGTCCTCGTCGCCGCAGAAGCCGTCCGGCGCGGACTGATAGAGGCGGCCCATCACCTCGCGGACTCGTGCCTGGGTTTTCCATGGCTGACCGGCGTAGTTGTAGAGGTAGGGCATGTGCTGGATCGGTTGGTTGCCATGCGCGTATTGGCCCATGTTGAGCGCGACCATTTCTATCATCTCGTGGATCATCCTGCCGTAAGTGCCGACCTTCACATCCGGCGGCGTGAAGAAGACTTGGTCGAGTTTTTTAGTGAAAGCCTCATCGCCACCCATCAGCACGACCAAGCCCGGAACGTCCTGAAACACACTCCATGTCCAGTGCCATGAGTTGCCCTCGGTAAACGGGCCGCCCCACTCGAGCGGGTCGAAATTTTCGCACCATGCACCGTCCGCCTTGCGTCCACGGACGAAACCGATTTTAGCATCGAAGACATTCTGATAGTTCATCGCATCCTTGGCGAACTCATCCGCCTCGGCATCGCGGCCGATGGCACGGGCCAGGACTGCGGCGCAGAAATCATCGTAAGCGTATTCCAAGGTCTTGGCGCTGGCCTCCTTGAATTCCGGATAGGGAACATAGCCGCTCTTCTGATAGAAATCCGCACCACTACGGCCGATCGAGCGGCACTTTTCCGGTGACTGGGTGTTCGCATCATGCACCATGGCATCGACCGCCTTGTTGGCATCGAAGCTGGTCACGCCCTTGACCCAGGCGTCGGCGAACAACGAGAAGGCGTGGTTGCCGATCATGCAGGGGCGGTGGCCGGGGCTCGACCAGGAAGGGAGCCAGCCGCTTTGCTCATAAGCTGCTAGATTTCCGCGAAGAATCTCCGCACTGATCTCTGGGAAGAGTAAATTGTAGAGCGGATGCGAGGCGCGAAAGGTGTCCCAGTAACCGGTGTCGGTGTAGAGTTTTCCCTGATAGACCTTACCGTCATAGGGGCTAAAATAAACTGGCTTGTCGTTTTCGTCGAACTCGAAGAAGCGGTGCGGGAAAATCACACTGCGATAGATCGCGCTGTAGAAAGTGCGCTGCTGTTCCTGGGTGCCGCCTTCGATCTGGATGCGATTGAGCGTGGAGTTCCACTTTGCATCCGCTGCTGCTAGAACGGCATCGAAATCGCGCTGACCGATCTCGCGATCGAGGTTCCGCTGCGCCTGAGCGGGACTGATGTAGGATGACGCAACCTTGCAACTAACAGCATCGCCCTTGCCGACCTTGAACATGAAATACGCGCCGGCATGTTTATCCGCGAGCTTGATTTCACCCTCGTGAATGCCCTTCGGAGTCCACGTGCCGTGCGCGGCGAATGGTCGGTCGAACTCGATGACGAAGTAGTTAGCAAAATTTTCCGGCACGCCGTCCTTGTGGTTGCGGCAGATGCCGATGACCTTGTTTTGCGCGGGAAAGATTTCAACTTCGGAGCCCTTGTCGAAGGCGTCGAGCACGACGTAGCCATCACCAGCCTCCTCGAAGGTGAAGCGGAATCTAGCAGCCCGCTCGGTCGGGGTGACCTCCATCTTCGCCCTCCAAGTGTCGAGGCGGACGCTGTAGTAACTCGGTCGTGCGATCTCCGTTTCATGGCGGAATTCAGAAGCGCGGTCCTCCTCCGTCACGGCGATTTTCCCGAATACCGGCATCAGGGAAAAACTTGCATAGTCGCCGATCCACGGGCTCGGTTGGTGCGTCTGGCGGATGCCGCGGAGCTTGTTCTGGCGGTATTGATAGAAATGTGATTCCGCCGCCACTTGGGTGTAGGGCGCCCAAACGTTCATGGGAAAAGGCAGGGCGATGGCGGGGTAGGTATTACCATGCGAAAACTTGCGCACGGAGTCGGTGCCCTGCAGGGGGTTCGCGAGGTGGACAAGCGTCCTCGTCTCCCCTGCGATCGCGCCCTGCAAGAAGGCCATCAAAATCAGCAATGTTGTCTTCGTCTTCGTCATCGTCATTGAAATTCGCGTGATTTGTTAGAGCTACTTCGGCCTCGCATACCATGCCCTGTCTCCGGCAAAGCGACCTTCAGAAACGACCTTGTAGATCTCCTGAAGATCGGCCTGCATGAAATAGGATTCGCTGCTTTCTCCCTGTTTCACGGTGATGGCATTGCCGGAAATCTCATACGTGAATGGCTGGTTTGTGTTTCCCTGGATAGTTTTCATCCCTGCGCCGCCCTTCAGGAATTCAAGCGTATCCTTCTCACCCTTCCACCTGCCGATGAGGACAGCGGGCTTGATTTCGGACACTGGGAAAAAGCGGCTCACCATCTTGTCGAGCTTGGCGGGCAACTGATTGACCTTTGATTTGTCGAGCTTGAGATTCTCCGCATAGAGCGCGGCGATCTTCAGCGTGGTCGCCTTGAACTCCGCCGGATAGCGCGGGTTGAAATAGCCGTGGTTCAGGTCTGGAAAAATGATGGCGTCGGCCTGCCCGCCTTGCTCACGGAGCTTTTCCGCGAAGCGGATGCTCTGCGACGAATGGGTGAGGATGTCCTTGCCACCGTGGAAGAGCAGGGTTGCGGGCGGATTTTTCCGGAGGTGATGGTAGGGGGATGACTTGAGTTTTTGCTCCTGGGTGGAGAGACCGTAGAGCTCGCACGCCTTTTCATCGGGGAAGAGGGACTCCTTGTTATTCGTGAAATCATAGACGCCGAAAAGGCCGACATAAGCCGCACATGAGGGCATCTCTTGGGCAAGCATGGCGGACAAGGGCGTTCCTGCCGAGCCACCGGTTAGACCGACGACTGTGGTGTCCGCTTTGTAGTTGGCGGCCCGTGC
>VFJU01000326.1 GCA_009885905.1 Verrucomicrobiota bacterium | reverse complement strand
TTTTTTTAACCACAAAAGGCACAGAAGTCACAAAATTTTCTGATATTTTCATTTTTGTGCCTTTTGTGCTTTCTGTGGTTAAAAACTCTTGAAGAATGATAGAAAGTCTGGCTTTTAAAATAGGATTTTGGAGATATTTGACCACGGATAGCACGACCAGCACGGATAAGAGGAGGATTTGGTTTTTTGTTTTGGAGGATCGGGGCTTATCGGTGGTTGTCTGTGTGATCCGTGGTTAAAAACTCTTGAAGATATTTGACCACGGATTTCACGACCAGCACGGATAAGAGGGGGACTTGGGGTTTGGGTTTGGTTTCAGAGGATCGGTCTTATCCGTGCCCATTCGTGTGATTTGACGAAGGATTAGAAAAAGTAAGTTCGTCCATGTCCGCTGCGCTCCCATTGTGGTTAAAAACTCTTGGATTTGAGAATTTTGACAACGGATAGCACGACTAACACGGCTAAGAGGGGATTTTGGCGTGTCCCATTATTTGGTGACATGACAGGGGTGAGGTTTTTCTGCATATTTGAATTTGTCGAGGGGAGAGGTCCCTGGTTTCAAACATGACAAATCTTTGGGGGTCGCACGGGGGTGCGGCCCCTTTTGTTTTCTGGGAGGCGGAGTTGAACGCGGAAAACGCGCCGCGCCGCATGGGCTTGGGCGGGGTTAGAAATTTGTTTTGGCGATGAGCTGAAACAAGGTGGCGAAGAGGACGAGTTGGAAGGCGGCGAGGGCGAGCAGGCGGTTTGACTCGGGTCCTGGTTCGCGAGTTAAGAGGACCCAAATGATTCGCAGACCGATGAAAAACGCTGGAACGCCCGCGACCGCGAAGGAGGGATGCCCGAATGCAAACCAACCGAGGCCCGAAAACACGGCGAGTTTGATCTCGAGCCAAATGATCAGTACTGCCACTTTTGGGCCGAATCGCACCGCGAGGGTGCGTTTACCGGTCGATGAGTCCTCGCTCCGGTCTCGCAGGTTGTTGATCGAGATCAGGATGGCGGACAGCAGGCCGATTTGAAATCCCAACAGTAGCGCTTCGCGTGGCCACGTGCCGGTCTGCATGAAGACGGTGCCCGTTACGGCGATGAGGCCGAAAAAAAGGATCACAAATAATTCGCCCATGCCGCGATAGGCTAGGGGAAAGGGGCCGCCGGTGTAACCGTAGGCGAGGAATAGCGACGGGATGCCGATGGCGAGGACTGGCCAGCCGCGCGCTTGGAAAAGCACCCAGCCAAAAAGCGCTGCGAGGCCGAGAAAGCCGGTGGCGATTTTCATCACCGTCTGGGATTTCATCATTCCTGATGCCGTGACCCGAGTTGGGCCGAGTCTGCGCTCGGTGTCGGCGCCATTTTTAGAGTCGATCGCGTCGTTGAAAAAATTGGTCGCGATCTGGATGGCGACCGCTCCGCCGAGTGTGCAGAGGGCGAGTAAGACGTCGAATTGGTCGGTGAGTTTCCATGCGAGCACGCAACCCGCCCAGACTGGGACGATGGCGGCGGGCAGGGTCTTGGGTCGCGCGGCGAGGAAGCAGCATTTGAGGAACGAATGGGTCACGCGCGGATTAAAAAACGGTTTAGGGAGGGAATCGACATCATTTATTTTACTCCATAGGGCAGGGGTTGATTGAATCCAGTGATTATTTTTGGGGTTCGAGAATGAGGAAAATAATTTCTTGATAGATTAGTGTTTTATCTGATAGGGAATTATTCACTTCATTTTGAAAATCATTCGCGAAAAACAAACTTGGAAAGTGAGAAAATCATTCACGAAGATGAATCAATGCCTTGAGCGTGTGGCTTACTCACATGGGTATCGGGTATCGGATGTTTGTAAGGCGATGGGTTGTAGTTCTCGATATTTTTATGATCTATTTCATCGGGACGTCGGATTGTCACCTAAACTCTGGATGAAATTCGAGCGGATGGTGGTCGCTCGTCGGAAGCTTGACGGTGGATTAGATTCTAAAGTGGTGGCCAAAGAAATCGGGTT
>VFJU01000010.1 GCA_009885905.1 Verrucomicrobiota bacterium | reverse complement strand
CCATGATTTTACTTTTAGGAGCCACCGGATATATCGGACAAGCGTTTGAGACTGCATTGAAGCAACGCGGCGAAGGATTCATCTCGCTGTCACGATCACAAGTCGACTATACGCATTTCCCATCACTGCACGCATATCTCAAGACGAGTCGCCCATCATTTGTGATCAACGCGGCAGGCTACACCGGTAAGCCGAACGTGGATGCTTGCGAGTTGGCGAAAGCTGATACGCTTCAGGGCAACGCACTTTTCCCCCAGGCCCTCGCAAACGCCTGTGCGGCTCTGGAAATCCCATGGGGACACGTTTCCTCCGGTTGCATCTTTGCAGGTTGTCAGGTGGATTACGGGGATGGGTGGGTCGTCGAGAAAGACATGACGCGTCCTGCATTCAGAGCGTTAGCCGAAACCTCGCCAGAAAAAATCCGTGGTTTCGACGAGACCATGTCGCCCAATTTTTCATTCCGTGATCTGCCGTGCAGTTTCTACAGCGGCACTAAGGCCCTTGGAGAAGAGGCGATCCAAGGCGTGGGGCAAAACTATATTTGGCGGTTACGGATTCCATTTGATGAGTTCGATAATCACCGCAACTACCTATCTAAGGTGCAACGTTATGCGAAGGTTTATAACAACTTCAATTCACTTTCCCAGCGTTCGGACTACGTGAACGCTTGTCTCGACACTTGGTTCAAAAAAATCCCCTTCGGCACCTACAACGTTACTAACCCAGGTTATATTTCCACTGCCGAGGTTATTGAAATGATCAAGACCATTCTGAAACCCAATCGCGAATTCACGTTCTGGCAAAGCGACGAAGATTTTTATGCGAATGGCGCTGTCACTCCTCGCTCTAACTGCATTATGGACTCTAACAAACTTATCGATGCGGGAGTAGTCGTTCGTCCAGTTCGTGAATCACTTGAAGCAGCGTTGAGGGCATGGACTTAAAAGTGTTTACGTGAAACCCCTTCAAGCCCTCGTAAATTGATCCGGCTACAATCATAGAGTTGCGTCTGATCCACTCAAGATGCGATTGTAGATCTAGCGATTTAATAGCCAAACCTTTCAAAGTCATCGGCATAAAATTGCTCGCATTCGCTTTGCAAGGCAGCGTCGAAGAAGCAACGCCAATGCGGCGCTTTCTGGTTACGAAAATGCGCCGCTGGAAAGTCGGCAACGCATTGAGTGGTTTCTGTTTCGCGATAAATAGTGGCATTGCGCTGAGGCAGTGGAATATCCACGCCGAGATGCCGGCGAACCGCTAGGAAGTCCTCTTG
>VFJU01000414.1 GCA_009885905.1 Verrucomicrobiota bacterium | reverse complement strand
GAGCGGACGGCCACGAGGAGTGGCATGCCCTTGGCATCGCCAAATTTGCAGCCCATGATTTTTTCCATGTTCTTCACGCCGGCTTCCATTTCCGCTTGGAGAGAAACAGGGTAAGTGCGCTTGTGATCGTAGAAGTAAGTGCAGACCTCGGTGGTGATCGTGAAGCCTGGAGGCACGGGCAGACCGATGCGGGTCATCTCTGCGAGGTTCGCACCCTTGCCCCCGAGGAGCGGCTTCATGCTGCCGTTACCGTCCGCTTTACCGGCGCCCCAGTTGTAAACGTATTTGACCTTCTTGGTGGAGACGGTCTTGTTAGTTGCAGACTTTTTGCCGGCTGGTTTAGCGGTCTTCTTTTTGGTTGCCATCGTTGTGGTGATATCGAGTTAGAGTCTTGATGACTGGAATCCTGATAAATTGTTGTCTCAGCCCAGTTCAAGGCGCGGGAGACTATTCAGCGGGTCTAGGGGTGTCAATGAGGCAGTTATAAGAAAAAACAGCCTAAAAAATCCTAGAATTCCAAGTCCGAGCGACCCCTCGCCGCACCCACCTCAAGCGAAGCGCTCACTCGATCACCGCAGACCCCGAAGCAGCAACTCAGCGTTGGTCTTAGTCGCCTTGAGATTTGATAGCAGTGTCTCGATGGCATCACCGATCGGCTGCCCCGCAAGCTGCTTGCGGATGTCCACGACCTTGAGAAATTCGTCGGGGTGATACAACCGATCGTCGTTGCGGGTGCCCGACTGAGGAATATGAATCGCTGGAAAAACTCTGCGCTCGGCGAGCTCGCGGTCGAGGCGCACCTCCATGTTGCCGGTGCCTTTGAACTCCTCGAAAACCACATCGTCCAAGCGACTTTCCGTTTCTACCAGCGCGGTCGCCAAGATCGTCAACGATCCACCCTCCTCGACATTGCGGGCGGTGCCAAAAAATTTACGCGACTTTTGCAACGCCATCGGACTGACCCCACCCGACCCGATCGGGCCGCCTTGCATCGCAGAATTGTGTCCCCGTGCGAGACGAGTGAGACTGTCTAACAGCAGAATCACATCCTTGCCCTGCTCGACGAGTCGCTTGGCCCGCTCGATGACCAAGTCCGCGACTTGAGCGTGGCGACGAGGAGACTCATCAAATGTAGACGCAAAAACTTGCGAGCCCACGGTTTCCTCGAAGTCGGTGACTTCCTCTGGCCGCTCGTCTAACAATAAAATAATCAACACCGCATCTGGGTGGTTTAAACGGATCGATCGGGCGATTTGTTTAAGGAGAATTGTTTTTCCACCGCGTGGAGGAGCCACGATAATTCCACGCTGGCCCTTGCCGAGCGGAGCGATGAGATCGATGGCTCTCACGCCGAGAAAGTCATTCCCCTCCCCTTCAAGATGGATTCTCTGATCCGGAAACAACGGAGTGAGGCGATCAAATTCGGTGGATGCACGAAACTCGGCAGCAGGAATGCCTTCAACTTCCAGCAGTTCAAATCCCGACAAAAATTTATCGCGCTCCCAGGCGGCACGCACTCGGACTTTCACCTTCTGGCCCACGCGCAATCCGTGTTCACGCATGAGGTTAGAACTCAGATGAATATCATCTGGGCTCGGGCGGAAACTGCGTTCGGCGTCTCTTAACATCGCGAAATGATCCTTCGACATTTCCAGAATCCCCTCGCAAACCATCCCCACGCCCTCGCGGCCGTAAAAACTCAGTAACTCGTAAACCAATTGGCTCTTCGAAAGTCCGCCTTGGATTCTGCTAGGCACCGTCTCAGCCATCGACTGAAGTTCTGAGAGCGGCTTGAGGCGGAATAAATTGATATCAATCGACACCGGCAAATCGAGAGGCGGCGCGGCGACGGCGGATCCTTGGGATTCCGGAGTATTGGGTTCTGTGGACGAAGTCATAACTAATGCTTGGACGAAACGGCGGACTTGGGCTCGTAAAACAGACTGGGGACCTTCATTCCAAAAAACCACATCCGCACGGGATATTTTTTCCTGAACCGAGAGTTGGGCCGCTAGGATGGACTCGATCAATGAATCATCGAATCCGCTGCGCGCTTTGAGCCGCTTGACTTGAGTGGAACGGGAAGATGCGATGACGAGAACCTTGGATTGGCCGAAATCGAAACCCTTCTCAAAGAAGAGCGGAACGTCTGCTACGAATAATTCCGCACCCCTTTTAGCCGCCCGTTCCAGAGAATCAAGACATTCCTGTCGAACCCGCGGATGTAGAATCGCCTCCAACTCGAGCCGAGCGGACTCATCCGCAAATACCGTGTCTCGCAGAAAATTCCGATCCACCCGCCCGTCCTCGCCGACCGCCTGACCACCGAAAACTTCCACCACCCTCGCCATCACCGCCGCATCCGAGCCCAAAATATTTCTCACCGCCGCATCGCAGTCAAAAATCACCAACGAGGGCAT
>VFJU01000535.1 GCA_009885905.1 Verrucomicrobiota bacterium | reverse complement strand
ATCAAACGTCAAACTTCGTTAGGGTTTGGGGCTATGAATGCGGATGATGCTGACCATGACGGCATGAAGGAAAAAATCATCGAGGAGTCGAAGCGTTATTTCAAACCAGAGTTTCTTAACCGCCTAGATAGCCAAGTGGTTTTCCACATGTTAGAAAAGGTCGACTTGAACCAAATCGTGGACCTCGAGGTCGCCAAGTTGGTCAAGCGCCTCAAGGAGAAAAATATCGATCTAACATTGACCGAAGAGGCACGCGATCTCCTCGCCATCAAAGGCTTCGACCCTGCTTACGGCGCCCGACCCATGCGGCGGGCGGTGGAGCGCTACCTAGAAGACCCGCTCGCGGAGTCACTTCTGCGCGGCGATGTAAAATCGGGAGACTCCGTCAACGTGGTGAAAAAGACCGAAAGCGAGGAGCTTGATTTCGTTTCGACTCGCCCGGAACCTGAGCAAGAAGTCAGCGAAGCAAGCGTTTAGCACGTGGTGCGTATGATCTTTCTGGCCGAGCGGGCATGCGGAACGATTCCGCTGCCCCTGTCATCTTTTGGATGACACACTTGTGCTTGCCAGTCGGGCATGGATGCCTGAAATTATTGCCGACCTTGCCCATTGGTTTGAATTTGAAACAAATATCGATCCTCTCCGTATTCAAAAAAGTTGCTTTACACGTTCGATAAAAATCTCACGGCTATAAAATATCATGTCCTACTTTCGCACATCATTACTTCTCATTTCCGCTTGCAGCACGCTCACCGCCGCTCCTTCTTGGGTGGATCTTTTTAACGGAAAAAATCTCGACGGGTGGGTCCAGCGCGGGGGCGTCGCGAAGTACACCGTCGAGGACGGGGTGATCGTCGGCACCTCGACACTCAACACGCCGAACAGTTTCCTCTGCACTCCGCGCGATTATGGTGACTTTATTTTTGAATACGAGTTCAAGGTGGATCCTCGACTGAACTCAGGCGTGCAAATCCGCAGCCAGTGCCTCGCGGCACCTAGCGAATTGGTCTGGGAGGGTAAAAAAATTGCGATCCCTGCCAACCGCGTTCACGGCTATCAGATTGAGATCGATCCCGATTCCAAAAAGGATCGCTGGTGGGCGGCTGGCATCTTTGATGAATCTCGCCGTGGCTGGCTTTTTCCCGGCGCACTCGGTGGCGATGCAAAGGAATTCACCAATCAAGGGCGCAAGATTTTCAAGCAAGGTGAGTGGAACAAAGTGCGTGTCGAGGCGGTCGGTGACTCGATCAAGACCACGCTCAACGGCACGCCTTGCGCGTCGATCGTCGACAACCTAACACCTTCTGGATTCATCGGCCTTCAAGTCCATGCCATCAAAGATCCCACCACTGAGGGTTCTCAAGTGCGTTGGCGTAATTTGCGGATTCAAGAACTTGCTCCGGCCACGCAAAACACGCTCACCGAAGTGGAAACTGCAGCGGGTTGGAAGTTGCTTTGGGACGGGAAAACCACGGATGGATGGCGCAGCGCAAAGGGACCGGAGTTTCCGAAGGGGGGATGGAAAATCGTTTCGGGTGAGCTTCTAGTGAATGAGACCGGCGGTGCGGAGTCAGCAGCGGGTGGCGACATCATCACGAAGAAAAAGTTTTCTAACTTTGAATTGAGCTTGGACTTTAAAATCACCCCAGGTGCTAACAGCGGCATCAAAATATTCGTCGACCCATCCATCAACAAGGGTGAAGGTTCCGCGATTGGACCGGAGTTCCAAGTCCTCGATGACGAGCGCCACCCAGACGCCAAACTCGGACGCGATGGGAACCGCACAATCGGCTCGCTTTATGACATGATGACGGCTCCTGCGACCAAGCGGGTTTACCCAGTCGGTTCATGGAATAACGCCCGCATCTTATCCGATGGCATGCACGTGACATTCTGGCTGAATGGGGTGAAAACCGT
>VFJU01000140.1 GCA_009885905.1 Verrucomicrobiota bacterium | reverse complement strand
CAACAATGGTAAATTTGCAATTCGAGATGGTAATTGGAAGTTGAATTTTTGCAGTGGATCTGGTGGTTGGAGTGCTCCCACAGACGGGGATGCAACTAAATTGTCACTACCGTTATTGCAGCTTTACGATCTGGAGAACGATGTTGGCGAAGCTAAAAATTTGCAGGATAGCCATCCCGAAGTGGTTAACCGCATGAAGAGCCTAATTCAAAAAATTGTCACCAACGGACGTAGCACACCCGGAGTCATTCAGTCGAATGACGTGGAAGTTAATTTTCGTATGAAGTGACAGCGATCTGCATTGATAAATGTTAATAGTGAGAATTGTAATTGGTACCTTTGTATCCACTTGTAATACGTTACCCAACTCTGTGCCATTTTTCATCATTACATGCAATTAAGCACCAAGACAAAGAAGCTGACACTTATTAGCTTCAAACTTGTTCAGATTCATCGAACAATTATTTTATGAAAATTACCAAAATTCTCGCATATCGAGTTGATTTACCGCTTCACGAAACCACTTACAAATGGTCTGGTGGCAAATCTGTTACTGTATTTGACAGCACGATTATCGCTGTCGAAACCGATGACGGATTGACCGGCTACGGCGAGGTCTGCCCACTTGGACCATTTTATCTCCCAGCATATGCTGAAGGAGTGCGTGCCGGTATCAAAGAACTTGGACCGCATCTTATTGGCTCTGATCCACGGGAATTGGGCAAATTAAATCATCTAATGGACGCCGCTTTGAAAGGGCATCCTTACGTTAAGAGTGGGATAGATATCGCGTGCTGGGATATTCTAGGAAAATCGACTGGGCTGCCCATCTGCATACTAATGGGTGGTCGTTATGGGGAAAGTGTTAGGCTTTATCGCGCTATTTCTCAGGAATCGCCAGTTGAAATGGCCAATAAGGTCGCTGGATATCGTGCAGAAGGATATTCGCGTTTTCAACTTAAAGTTGGTGGTGACCCAGATGTTGACATCGCTCGGATTCACGCTGTGGCAGCTGAAATACAGCCTGGTGAAAGGCTTGTGGCGGATGCGAACACTGGGTGGACACAACATGAGGCGATTCGTGTGGTGCGCGCTGTTCGTGACCTCGACGTTTACATCGAGCAACCTTGTTTGACTTACGAAGAATGCCTTGCAGTACGTCGCCACACCGACCATCCATTTGTGTTAGACGAAAATATTGATAATTTAGACATGCTGCTTCGTGCGAAAAGTGATCTTGCGATGGATTTGGTGAATTTAAAAATCAGTAAGCTCGGTGGACTAACTAAAATCAAACAAGCGCGAGATCTTTGTGTGAGCATGGGCATTGCAATGACCTTGGAAGATTCATGGGGAGGTGATATCACGACGGCAGCGATTGCGCATCTGGCTCATAGCACCCCAGAAGAATATCGATTCACTAGTACAGATTTCAATAGCTACGTCACTGTGAGTACCGCCGAGGACGCGCCACAAAGAGTGAATGGATTCATGGCGGCCGGCACGGCTCCTGGCCTCGGAATTAGGCCACGGATGGAAGTACTGGGCAAACCGTTGGTTACGGTTGAATAAACCCATCCAATCATTTTGACCTCCAGCCCAGAAATTACCTATCTCGAGATGCGTTCCGCGGACGAAATTTGTTCGAAATCGAATAATGATGATCGGTTTACAGTTCGTGAGTGTCCCGTGAAACAATGGCAGTTAAATCGTTTTTTCTATCATCAAATTGGTAAAACATGGGCATGGAACGATAAAAGTAATTGGTCTGATGCGCAGTGGATCGATTATGTTGAATGCGAAAACCTCCGGACATTTGTTGCGTACTATGATGGGGTTCCAGCAGGATATTTCGAACTGAATCAGAACGATGTTAGGGAAATTGAAATCGCTTATTTCGGATT
>VFJU01000049.1 GCA_009885905.1 Verrucomicrobiota bacterium | reverse complement strand
CGAGATGGCCGGAATCTAGGCTGTAGAAACGCTCGATGAGGTTAAAAATCGTCGATTTCCCGCTCCCCGAGGGGCCCACCAAAGCGGTGACATGGCCGCCGGGGCAGTTCAGCGAAACATCGTGAAGAACCGGCAGCCCGGGCCGGTAGGAGAAGCCCACGTGGCGGAGTGCGATCTCGCCTTTTTGGATGTGGATCGGAGGTGCATTCGGCACATCGGGGATCGAATGATCTGCATCTAGCAAGTTATAAAACATTTGCACACCGATGAGAGAAGTGTGGAGCGAGACATTCGCCCGGGCGATGCGTTTGATCGGCTCGTAAGCGAGCAGCAACGCCGTCATAAACGCCATGAGTGATCCCGCGCTTTGGCCTTGGATGAGATTCCGATAGCCGCCGTAAAAAACAATCACCGCGATGACCACGCCACCCATGGTTTCCATGATCGGGCTGGTGCGATTTGACACCGTCGCCATTTTGTTAGAAAGTTTTTCCACTGCCGCGATTGCGTCATCCAAGCGGCGCTGCATGTGTGGTTCGAGATTGTACGACTTGATCAGCTTGTTGCCGATGATGGCTTCCTGGATGGCGGCGATCACATTGATGATGCCGAGGAAACTCGAGCGTGCGATTTTACGGATACGCCTAATCACGCCGCTCAGTGACAGCGACACCGGGGCGATGACGAGCAATGCGACGCAAGACAAGCGCCAGTCTACGATGAACATCGTAGTGAGTAATGCCGTGGCGGTGAAGAAGTCCTGCACGCGTGTCATCAGGAGGCTCATCACATCGCGTGATGAGTTGGCAGCTTGGGAGACTCGCGTGATGAGGTCGCTGGAGGGAAAGTGGACAAAGAACGCCAAGGATTGATTGAGCACGTGGTTGCCGATTCGGCGTTGTTGGCGGGCGACGATGTTGTTGCCGATCCTTGAGAGGATGACGGAGGACCCGTACTGGCAGGCTCCCTTGATGAAAAAGACCACGATGATCGTCACAGAAACGCCAAAAATTTTGACGAGGCCGGGTGCGCTGTCGAACAACGAAGAAGCGATGCCACCAAAGTCGGGAATCCATGATTCCACGTGCTTGACCACCCCGGGAGTGGATTCGGTGGATCCCGCCACGCCAAAAAGCACCTGCGTGACATTCTGCATCAGAAACGCGGAAAGCCCGGTGGCTACGGCGGCGCCGCCCATCAGGCAAAAGGCAAGAGCATACCTCGGGACGTAGTGGTGGAAGTTCTCACGTAAAACTCTCAGGATCAGTTTTCGGCTATTTTCATCCGCTAAAACGCCGCCCTTTTTTTTCAAACTCATAGTGGGTAATCGTGAATGATTCCAGCGTGGTGTGGATCATAGGCGTCCTTGCCGTGTGCTGGGCGCGTCGAGAGATTGGTTTCTGAGTGCGCATTTGGCAAGGGATGAGTTTCTCAACATCCGCAACCGCGAGAGCGCTGCCGGTGCGTTGCTCTTAGGGTAGACGGTGTCGTGTTAGTCTCTAAGCTTGACGGATCGAGCCAACGTGTAAAAAACTTCGCTTTATTTAAATTTTGATTGATTCCACCACCATCGCTTCCGAAGTCTCCGAAATATCATTCTGGAGCGAGATCGACGCGGTGCTTGTCATCAACTTGGATCACCGGATCGAGCGCTGGGATTTGTTATGCGCGGAGGCAGAGGGAATCATTCCTGCGGGAAAGCTACATCGGATCTCCGCCGTGCTGGGGGCGGAAATCGCGGGCGTTGGTGAGGCGCCATGGTTCCGCGGTGGCAAACGTGCTGCCACATGGGCCGGCAGAGGCGGATGTGTGCTGGCGCACCGGCGGGCGTTAGAAACTGCCCGGGCTGCTGGCTGGGGCCGTGTGCTAATCCTGGAGGATGATGCGACCTTCGACGCAGATTTCATCGCTTCACTTCGGGGACTTGAAACTGCGCTTTTTCATTCGGAGACCCAGTGGGACATTTGTTTTCTGGGATTCACCCATCCACAAGGACCGTTCCGAACCGTGGCTCAGCTAACAGGTGGACGCCACCTTGCACAGATTTACGGTTGCAAGTGCACGCATGCTTATCTCTTGAATGCGGAGCTGCGAGACTGGGTGCTTGAGCAACTGCCCGATGAGTCGACGATCTGGCCGTGGCTCGCGGTGAACCGGGCCATCGATCGTTGGTACCAATCGCAGTTAGGGAAAACATTTCTAGTGCTCGCTGTGTCGCCACAGTTGATTCTCCAGCGCGAAGATTTTTCTGACATCGTTCGCCGTGTGACCTCGCACTTCAGCGAGGGCTCGGATCATTTGAAGATTCCACTCACTCCGCCTAGCGCGACGTTTGGAGTGCGTTATTTCACCCAAACTCAGTTGGCAAAGATCGGTCGGGCTTTCCATCATCTGAGCGCTTGGAAAAAACGTTTTTTCGGATTTTAGTCCGTCCAAAACTGTGCAATCCACGGGCAAGGACGGATGGTTTTATAGAGACGCTTTAAAAAAGGGATTTCTTCGTTAGACCAGCGCCCAAGCATCGCGTCCTCAATTTTTGGGCTGCCATGGAATGCGAGTACTTTTGTACCGGTTGGCAATTCAGGCGTCACGAATGCGCGCCTATACCAAACTGGTAGAACCGTGAATTTGAAGCTCTGACACCAATCTGCCGGCCAGAATTTCAGCGCGCCCCACTTTTCTATCACCTTAGAGGAAAGGTATTCTTGGCATGCTGTCCCATACTGACGGATGACTTCTTGCGGGTGCTCTTCAAAATACTTTTTCGCAAAGCCTAAGGTACCCACTTTGAAAGAATAGCAGGTGGCTTGGCCTACACGGTTACCACGCGTGTTCCAATCGTTGATGATCACAAAATCATCTCCTTGCGGTAGCTCCACCATCTCATCAAGCGAGTCGGTAATGATCACGTCTAGGTCGAAAAAAATCACCCGTTGTCCATGGAGGCCGCCTAGGTGGTCATCGCACAATCCCACTTCTTTCAGGTAGCCATGTTTTACCTTTCCAGGATCACATTCCAAAATCGGCAAGGGGTGAGTGATCACCTCGTCACGCAAACCCGCGTAATCTTCCGTAAAACAATGAAACCGGACTTCATGCCGATGCATGTTGCGCGCGACCATTCCATAGAGTCTGTTGACGTCCTTCGCCCCATAAAGTGCCAACCCCCACTTGATGCAAATCACGTGGACCACTGGAAGAACTGGATGGTTGATAGACATTTGATTCACACCGGTGTGCTAGTTTTCAAATAAAGCTTCGATGCAGCCTGTGCGCGAGCAATTTCCGCGACTTGATCGAACGAAGCTTCTATCTTTACTTGGGCGTCTGCTGCGAACTTGCGGATCTCTTCCGGAAAAATTCTTGGAACATTCGCCAGCGCTGCTTTCTGGGTAGCGAAATGCAAATGTGGTACGCCCATGTCTTGCATCATCGCCTGGGTTTTCCATGTGTTAGAATCCCAAGTGGCAAAAGGAATCTCTAACACAGAGCTCGCAACCGCCGCGTGAAAGCGACCGATGCAGAGGCGGCGATAGGAGCACAGCTTATTGAGGTAGCCGGCAACCGTCGGATAGCGCGTGCTGAACCCAGCCTTGCGGCGAATCTTCAGCGGACCTAGGTGCAGGTATTGGCGCACGACATTGTCCGTTTTTCCCAAATCTTCGGTCGGTATGGGTTTCTGGAAGGACCGCAAAAATGATGAGGCGAACAGAACGTCTGGCACCGTGACGCAATTACCCCCCGCGCGATGGATCTCGGTCATGCTCGCCGATTCGCGGGCGGAGATGTAAAGAAATTTTGCTAACTCCGGATGCGGGGAATTTTTTTCGTAAACGCAGTTCATCAAAACGCATGGGAAATTTCCTGCTAAATTGATAAGGTGGCGATGTTTGTCGTGATGGATCGATCCCTCACCGTTGATCACCACAAGATCGACATTTTCAAGAATTTCCTGATAGTCTGATAGAGTAAAATCTCGTTTCAACGAAACCTTCAGATCGAGGCCCGTGCGGGCGAATTGCTCGCGGAATGTCTGACAGACCAACGTGCAGCCAAAGTGTGGTTCACTGATGCTGGTATCGTTGATCAGGGCGACAGTTGGTTTGCTCATGAGGGCGACGGTTAGAAAATCAAATCCACCCCAGTCTTTGGCATAGTGTCACTGCCAACGGCCCAGTCGTATGGAGCGGAGGAGGAGGGCGCTGCAGGAAGTGATGATCCGCGTGAGTTAGGCGAGTAATCGCCAAGCGCGAAATCAGACCGAGGGATGCTAGATTTTCAAGATAGCCCGGCATGTAACAGGTGGCAGGAAAAGGGGTATGAGCGGGCTGGATCACGACGACTGGCTTAGCGGTCGCCACCGCTTCTGTCACCATGGAAATGCTGTCCTGCGTGACCCAGATCACCTCCGCCGCGCCGAGATAGGCGTTAAATTTCTTCTCCGGATGGTGGCACCACCACACGGCGTCGGCGATGATTTCCGGCTTTAAAAGTCCGCGGATTTTTTCTTCCGCAACTTTCCCCGTCCGTCGCGACGTCGTGACCAGCCAGCGGATTCCCCCGCGCTCGGCCAATGCGTTCATGCCCTCCGCGAGATTTTCCCAATCGATATTTTGGAAATCATGGCTGCGTGAGCTGCCACCGATCAACATCGTCCAAAGCCGACCACTAGGCTTGTTAGACCAATCGGCTGCGGCTTGATTGACGATGGCTGGGGTGATCTTGGTGGGGATCACATCCATGCGGATATCGTTGATCGCAGTTTCAAGACACGAAGGGGTGAAGACCGTGTGAAACCAACTTGGCGGATAAGGTTTCCGCTCGCCGAGGAAGACGAACGGCGCTTTCAAGCGAACTGCCAGAGTTCTAGCAGCAAATACGCTGCGGCCGCCACTCGAAAGGATCAAGTCTGGCGCGGGTATTTCAGCGGGGATGCGATCTAGACCAAGCGGGCCGTGGAGCAACCCGTTAGGTAGAGGTCGGCCGTTTTTTCCCATCCAAATCAAGCGGATCAGTTGGCGGATGAGGCCATTGATTTTAGGACGACATTCAAGTTGATAGATCGCCAGAGGAACTTTTTCTGCTAGAGAAGAAACGAGTCCGAGCGACTGGCTGACGTGGCCTGGGCTACCCTCGCTGATGATCCACACGACACGCGGCGCGTTCATTCCCGCCAGTGTTCCTTGACCCATGGAGACGGGTAAATGTAGCGGTGGAAATAGCGCCGCCACTTGGGTGTCTTGTGTCTTTGCGCCCAGATCCACTTAAGATATTCCCAGCGCGTGGTGTGGGGCGTGGTGTACGACCATTGGCCAAGGATTCCGTCTGGGGGCTTCGGGTTACCGGGGAAAGTGACAATTTTCACGCCTTTCGGAAGAACCGGTGCCCGCAACCAACGCAGCGGCCATATTCCCATGCAATGGAGACCGTAGTGTTTGGTCCACGCGTGTGGCCAAAATTTCACGCCGCCCTTCACCCCCGCGGTGACGTAGTTTTGCTCGAACCGGTACTTGCGAGAAATTTCCACTGAGTTTTTCCGCAAGTTTTCTAACATGTAGGCATTTCCACCGATGGGAAAACGGAAGACCGATGTCTGTCCATGCTTGCCGATGTAGCGCACCCAGTTGCGTGCGACGTAAACTTGATCTGGGTCGCCATAGGTAAAATAATCGTCGATGTTCGCAACAATCACCGAGTCCAGATCGATGAAAAGCGCGGTGCCAGATAGGCCGCAGAGTTCACGGCCCCAGAGAGCTATTTTAGGCCACTTGCCGGGGACATCCGGTGGGATCTCGCACTCGAGCATCGGCTGTGGGAAGCACGTTACTTCGGGACGGATGCCGGTGATGTCGTCGGTGAAACAAATGAGATTGAAGTCACCCGTTAGATTTCTCCGCAGCATGGCGTAGAGGATATTCACATACTCTGGCCCATACATGGTTCCCCATTTCATGCAGACGATTTGTTTCACGGGCGGATTCAGAGGCATGGAGAAATTAGCACGGATTGGTAGACGGCGAGGGTGGATTTAAGCATCCGCTCAAGAGCGAAAGCCTCGACTGACGAAGGAGTTGGGCGACCTTTTAAGATTTCGAGGGTGCGGTCAATGGCGCAATTCAAGTCGCCTACGGCCACTAAGCCTTGAGGAAACGCAACCTGCAGTTGCTCCGCGACGCCGCCGTGGTCGTAAGCGATGACCGGCTTCCCCAGCGCCATCGCTTCTAACGAAACTCGACCGAAAGCCTCGGGATCATGAGAGAGCGAGTAAACGATTTCTGAGACCGCCATGATTTCGCGCAGGTCGGTGCGGTGGCCGAGAAATGAAATGTGCTGGGTGACACCGAGCGATGCGGCGAGATCGGTGAGTTCGCGACGGAAGGCTAGCTTCTTCGGGTGCGGTTCGCCGACGATCAACCCGTGAACTGGAGAGCCTGAGTCGATGAGCCGCGCGATGAGTTGGATAAAATCCTCCTGCCCCTTCCAACGAGTGAGCCGGCCGGGCATCAAGAGTGGGATGCGCGCGTCCAACTCAGGATGAGCCGCTTGCCATGCCGTCAACCATTCGGTGGAGGGAGTAAAGCCGACAGAATATTCTGCTAGATCGACACCCCGATGAATCACTTGAATCTTGCTGGCTGAGGTTTGCGGATAATTTTTCAACACGTGAGCTTGCACGCTTTCAGAAACGGCGATGACCTTCTCGCCGCGCGTCATCACCGCAGAGTAGCCATTCACCGAATAAAATCCGTGCACCGTGGTGACCAGTCTGGGACGCGTGCGTCTCGGGAGCGATTTCCATGCCAGCCACGCCAACCACGCCGGCATGCGCGATCTGAGGTGGATGATGTCCGGCTTCTCGTGAATAAAAAGTCGTCTCAACTTCGGAATCTGTGCCAGCGACGCGAGCGCCTTGCGGTGCACGGGCAACGCGATGTGCCGCGAGCCGG
>VFJU01000158.1 GCA_009885905.1 Verrucomicrobiota bacterium | reverse complement strand
GTGGTGTCGACTTGATGACCCGCCGTGGTGCAGGTGATGCCGGCACCAAGACACGCGATTTCGTCGTCGAGCATGAACCATGACTTTTTGGCCACCAACGTGGTTCCTGCAGGGTGCTCGGACATGCCAGCCACGCCGTAGGTTTTCCCAACCTGCGCACCGCCAACCCAGGCTTGATCCGTCACCGCATCACTCGGAGTTGCACCCATCTCCGATGTGGTACCGGGTAAATGGTACCAATCCACAGTCGCCCAGTAGTTGTCGGTGTAGTGTGTATCGGCTTCACCTAAATAGAGATAAGTCACTCCGGCACCCGTGTACCAACCCTTGAGATTGGTCGGCGAAGTGGTGTTGATCTCGTAGCCGCCCACTCGAGTGGATGACATGCTCAGACCGAAACCATAACCCGTGCGGAACGCCACCACGCGATCCATGCTCGGGAAATGAAATTGTCCCGGCGGCAGTTGTGGTGCATTCGCAAAAGCCGTGAGCGCAGCCGCCGTTGTCGCTGGCGCAAAGGCAGCGACCTTCCGAATATCCTCGATCACCTGAGCGCCTACGCTCCATTCGTCGGAAGACGACGACGCGATCGCTCGGCCTCGGACCATGTCCATCATCGCTCCATGGTACATCAATGGCTCGAAACCATCAGTGATCCAGCTGTAAATGTTAGATAAACCTGGGTCAGTGATTTGCCAAGTTGATCCATACAAAAGCTTTACCAAGATGGCGATGTTATCCACCAATTCTTGGCCATACTGCCCAGTATATGGAATGTTATAATGGTAAATAAACGAGCCATCGGCATAAAAACCATCGCCGCTAGTCACAGTGGCGAACACGCTTTTCCCATCAAAATCGAGAGGATTATTTCCACTCAAATTACCCTTAGCCTCATCCAGTAACAGGCTGCCAGTGATGACGTAGTCTGTTTGAGGATTCACCGGATGGCCAGTCGTATCGTGCCAAAATCGCGTGACCGTGGCCGTATTATTACCTAACAAAATTCCCTGAATCGCCATGGTGAGAGC
>VFJU01000155.1 GCA_009885905.1 Verrucomicrobiota bacterium | reverse complement strand
GCCCCCAGCGTTGGATCATAGTCCTTGGGGGCGCGAATGATTTTTTCGATTCCGTGCTTGGTGACTAGATTGCCAGCACTGGATCGGCTCTTGATTCCGAACTCGGCGAAATGCAACGGACGAATCAGATTGCGCATCCGCAAACCAGACTTGAGGTGAACGAGAAGCATTTGCGCGGCGCTCTCTTCGTTGGTTTTATGAAATGCGAAATAGAGAATCCGGCTACCTGGCTTGCCTTTGGTGAGATCGTACTCTTTGTCTCTTGTGATGCCACCCACCGTGAAGCGCTTGGCAAGGATGTGACCGTCTCGCCCGTCCCGATAAATCATTGAATAAATCAAATCCTCTTCCTTGCGGAAAATCGCGACCCGCAATGGCTTCTGACCCACAAACACTTTACCCGCGACTTTGAGAACCCGCATTTTTCCATCTTGCGTGAATGTGATCAAGTCATCGATGGTCGAGCACTTCTCCACCGGCTCGCCGTCTTTCTTCAGGCCGTAGCCCGCAAATCCATTCTTAGCATCCAGGTAAAGCATCTCCGTTGCAGCGACGACTTGCATCCGGTCGACCCGCTCGAATGAAGCGATTTCGGTGCGGCGCTCGCGATCCTTACCATATTTCTTTGCCAGTTCCTCATACCAGCGGATCGTGTACTTGGTTAGATTCCGTAAATTCTTTTCATTTTCTTCGATAGATTTTTCAAGGCCACGGATTTCTTCGTCCGCCTTGAATGAATCAAACTTTGAAATACGCTTAATCTTAATTTCTGTAAGCCTCGCGAGATCATCTTGGGTGACTTCGCGTTTGAGCAGTTTCTTGAACGGCTTAAGACCTACTTCGATGGCCTTGAGCACCGCTTCCCAAGTTTCACATTCTTCGATGTCGCGGTAGATGCGCTTTTCAATGAATATTTTTTCAAGCGAGCTGAAGTGCCACTTGTCAGCGAGTTCAGCCAACTTGATTTCTAACTCCATCTTGAGCAGATCTCGCGCGTGCAGCGTGGTCCTACGAAGAATATCCGAAACACCGAGAAATTGAGGTTTCCCATCAACGATGACACACGCATTTGGAGAAATCGTCAGTTCGCAGTCGGTGAAAGCATAGAGCGCGTCACGAGTCTGCTCGGCATCCGCTCCGGGCGGGAGATAAACTAAAATATCAGCATGAGCCGCAGTGTTATCCTCAATCTTGGCGATCTTGATTTTGCCTTTATCCGCTGCAGCAACAATCGATTCCATGAGCGCACCCGTGGTCGTTCCAAACGGAATTTCCGTGATGCGCAGGTAGCCTTTTTTCTCAGTAGAAATACGAGCACGGACTCGGACTTTCCCTCCACGAAGCCCGTCACGATAGTCCGACGCGTCCATGATTCCCGCAGTAGGAAAATCCGGAATCAAACCGAAAGGCTTGTCGCGTAGTACCGCAATGGCAGCCTCGATGAGCTCGTGAAAGTTATGCGGAAGAATCTTGCAGGCGAGACCCACGGCGATGCCTTCAACGCCTTGGGCTAACAGCAACGGAAACTTTACCGGCAAGGTGTCCGGCTCCTTACGGCGACCATCGTAACTCGGAAGCCAGTTGGTGGTCTTTGGATTGAAAACGACTTCGTTCGCGAACTTCGTGAGGCGAGCCTCGATGTAACGAGGAGCCGCCGCACCGTCGCCTGTGAGGGTGTTGCCCCAGTTTCCCTGAGTATCGATGAGCAGGTCCTTTTGCCCGAGCCCGACGATCGCGGCACCAATCGACTGGTCGCCGTGCGGATGATAATTCATCGTGTTACCAACGATCCCGGCCACCTTGTTGTATCGACCGTCATCAAGTTCATCCATCGCATGAAGGATGCGCCGCTGAACAGGTTTCAGCCCATCGTAGAGATGGGGCACCGCTCGTTCGAGGATCACGTAGCTGGCGTAGTCGAGGAAATAGTCGGAATACATCGCTCCCAGCGAGGCATGTTGGTCCGGATCGTGCGTCATGTGTTCGGATGGTTAATGAACCAAGAGCATCCGTGCAAGCCTGAGGTGACAAGATCGTTTCTTCCGTAGTCGATCTCGCCCTTGCCCTTCCTCGAGTGCGTGGTATTCCTTATCCATCAAATCAAACGTCAGAAATAGCAGCGAAATTAGCCGGCGTGACTTGATCAAGGGCGTCACACTCGGTGGAGCGGCCGCTTGGCTTACAGGATCTTGTGCAACTGGTGAGAAACCAGGCAAGGTACCCAAACAAGTAACCGGTGTGGTTTTTATGGTTTCAGACGGCATGAGTCCTGGCGTGCTGACCTTAGCCGAGGCTTACTCAAAACTGACACGAAATCGTGGAACGCAGTGGTGGTCACTGCTCAACGACCCAAAGGCGGCACGAGGTTTGATGGATACCGCATCGTCCAACTCGATGGTCACCGACTCCGCTGCCGCATCAAGTGCATGGGGTGGCGGACATCGCGTCAATAACGGATCGATCAATGTCCTACCCAATGGCAAGGAAATCGAACCCATCGCAGCAATTCTTAAAAAAAGGGGCGCTCGAATCGGATTGGTAACCACCGCCACGGTCACCCACGCAACTCCTGCCGGATTTGCATCCGTTATTTCAAAACGTACCGATGAAGATGCCATCGCGCCTCAATACCTCGACCGCGTCGACGTCATCCTAGGTGGCGGTTCGGGGCACTTTAGTGGCAAGGATCGTGCCGACCAACGTGACCTTGCGGGTGATTTCAAAAAAGCCGGGTACGGTGTGATCAACCATCGCGGCGCTCTACTTGCGGCACGTGAAGAAAAGTTGTTAGGAACTTTCACTCGTGGTCACCTACCCTTCTCGATCGACCGCAACCAGAACACGGCACTGGCCACCGTCGTTCCAACTCTAACTGAAATGGCACAAGCTGCTCTAACACGTTTTCTTGCCAGCAAAAAACCATTTCTCTTGCAAGTCGAAGGCGCACGCATCGACCACGCGGCCCACCTCAACGACATCGGGGCGCTACTCAACGACCAACTCGCCTTCGATGATGCTCTCTCCGCAGTGATCGCCATGATCGGCCAGCGGAATGATATTTTACTCGTAGTGACAAGCGACCATGGCAACGGCAACCCTGGTCTGAACGGCATGGGAAATGCCTACACAGAAAGCACCCAGCACTTCGCCAATATCGTAAAAATGAAGGCTTCCCACGAACGCTTGTTTGCGGATTGGGAAAATCTAAATCACAGCTCGGTCGCTCAGCTCACTGATTTGATTCAGCGAGGTCTCGGCTTTACGCTCAAGCCAGATCAGGCACACGCATTGATCGATATTTTCGAAAAAAATCCCGTTGTCGAATGGAGCGAACAACTCAGCAAACCCGAAGGATTGTTAGGTCAATTCGCAGGTAACCACACCGGCATCGGATGGACGGGGACGACCCACACCTCAGACCCCACACTCATTTCAGCGATCGGTCCACAAGCCAAGCGATTCAGCGGAATGGTGAAAAACACCGATGTGTTCAGCAATCTTATCGAGATGTTAGGGTAGCAATAACTCTCGCCAAAATTTCTTCAACGGGGGCTAGGCGGCCGATACCCTCGTAGCCGCATGCCAGTTCCCCCTCAGCGGGGCCGATAAATTCGCAGCCGTCTGCAGTGAGCTGCTCGACATTTCGCTGAGTGGCTGGGTGCAGCCACATTTTTCCATTCATCGCCGGAGCGATGAGAACTGATGTGGTGCGTGGCAGTGCGAGATAAATGGAAGCTAACGGATCTGGCGCGAGACCATTGGAAAAATTTGCTAATGTATTAGCACTCGCTGGTGCGACGAGCAAGAGATCTGCATGATCCGCCAACTCAATGTGACCTGGCTTCCACGAATGCTTTTCATCCTCAAGCGAGACAAGAACCGGTTGACGTGTTAGAGTCTGAAACGTGAGAGGTGTGATAAATTCCACCGCCGAGCGAGTCATCACTACCTGCACTTGGTGCCCAGCCTTGACCAACTGCGAAGCAAGATCAGCTGACTTGTAAGCTGCGATGGAACCTGAAATACCTAAAACAATGTTCATCGTAGAAATAAGAGTTTATCTCAGCATCTTGACAGCCTTGCGAGTGGCTTCTGCGAGGGCATTGATGTCACTCGTAGAGTTATATAACGCAAATGACGCTCTCACCGTTCCGGTAATCCCGAAACGTGCCATCAAAGGCTGGCAACAATGATGCCCCGTCCGCACCGCCACACCCATTTGATCCATGAGCGTGCCAAGGTCGTAATGATGAATCCCATCGACGTTGAAAGAAAGTGCCCCCGCACGATCAGATGGCCCATAAAAATGAATCCCAGGAATCTCAGCAAGGGCCTCAGCTGCATAACGAATCAGAAATTCTTCGTGCCCGTGAATTGGCTTAAGGCCGATGTCATTTACGAAGTCGATAGCCGCAGCAAGCGAGATGGCTCCCTCGATGTTAGGAGTTCCCGCCTCGAACTTAAATGGCAAGTCGTTGTAGGTGGTTTTTTCAAAGCTCACTTCCTTGATCATCTCGCCACCCCCACGCCACGGAGGTAGAGAATTCAAAATTTCCGCACGTCCCCACAGCACACCGATTCCCGTTGGCGCATAGACTTTGTGACCCGAAAACACCAAGAAATCAGCGTCCATGGCCTGCACATCGATATGGGAGTGAGCAATGACTTGTGCTGCATCGATCAAGACGAGCGCACCCACATTTCTAGCAGACTTCGCCATCTCATTGATTGGATTCACTGTGCCAAAACAATTAGAAATCCATGTGAGCGCAAGAATCTTTGTGCGTTCACTGAGCAGAGCATGAAAAGCATCCTGATCCAGTGTTCCATCCTCGAAGCAAGGAATCACTTTGAGAATCGCACCAGTCCGCTCGCAGAACATTTGCCAAGGAACAATATTCGAATGGTGTTCAAGAACAGAAATAAGAACCTCATCGCCCGGCTTGATTCGACCCGAAAGCGATAGAATGTTCGCAACGAGATTGATTCCGTCGGTGGTGCCCGAAGTAAAAATCACCTCATCCGAACTGCTAGCATTAAGATGGCTCGCGATCGTTGAGCGGGCTTTTTCAAAGGTTTCGGTGGCGAGCCGCGCCAAATGATGGGTGCCACGGTGAATATTCGCGTTGATTGCCTCATAATAATGCCGAGATGCCAACAGAACCGCCATCGGCTTTTGGGTCGTCGCGGCGTTGTCCAAGTACACCAAGCGACGCCCTTGAATCGATTGATCAAGGATTGGGAAATCAGGAATGAGTGACTCTGGTTGGAACATTTTTAACAAGGGGCGCAGGAAGGGCGGATGCGGAACCTTGATACACGCTTGCGCTCCCCGCAACGCCAGAATTCTTCCGAAAACATCTGACCTTGCGATCTAGGGCAAGCAGGCGTTGAATCAAAGCCCTCAAGGCATGTATCTGCTTCAAAAAGTCATCAAGCTCCGCGAGCAATCCCACCCAGACCACGAAAAGCCGTTTCTCGAGCACCTAGAGGATTTGCGCACCATGGTCACGCGTGTCGTGATCACTTTGGTGATTTCGATGATCGCCTGCTTCGCTTTCAACAAAGAATTCATGGAGTTTTTCCGACGCCCCGTGGATCAAGTGTTGCTCACGCAGCTCGAAGCGACCCTTCCCACAGATGCTCCACACCCGGTCACGGTGGAGAGTTGGGGTAAAGCTCGGAAAATTGAAACTGCCACGACGAACCTTTCCCCGGAAGAGCGGGCAAATTTCTATCAATCCCTCGGAGAGGATGATCTGGTATTCCAAGCAAAATCGATCAGCTTACTTCGCGCAGCAGTGGTTCTACCAGAAAACAAGCGCGACGCGTTTGTCAGCGCACTGAACGAATCCAACGAGCTCAAGCAACAAGTAAAAGCTCTGCTGCGTACCAAACCAAACACAGAAAGTGATGCACAAGGTAACCTAAGAATGATGTCTGCGCTCAAGCCGACCGAGGGGTTCATGCTGTCTATGAAACTCTCGTTCGTTGCAGGAATTGTTTTATCTTTCCCCTTGTTGCTTTTGTTTGTCCTGCAGTTCGTGCTACCCGGCTTACACACTCATGAGAAGCGCGTCATGTGGCCAGCGATGCTAGTGGGTTTCGGACTATTTCTAGCAGGATCAGCATTCGCATATTTCATGGTACTGCCACGCGCGCTTTTATTTTTCGCAGAGTGGAGCGGAGGCATGGGAATCTCTAACGACTGGAGAATCGGTGAGTACATTTCATTTGCCACGCAATTCACCCTACTTTTCGGCGCTTCTTTCGAACTACCAGTGGTCGTGATGGTGTTCGTAAAATTGGGACTACTCAGTTACGAAACGATGTCAAAAACCCGCTCCTATTCCATCGTCGCTATCTTCGTTGCCGCCGCCGTACTCACCCCGACTCCCGATGCACTGACACTCTGCATGATGGCTTTACCCATGATCATTCTCTACGAGATCTGCATCTGGTTGGCCTACTTCGACAGCAAGAAAAACCGCATCAAGGAGGAACAGGAAGCCCGTGAAAACATGGAACGTCAACTTGCCCGAGAGGAGCGAATGAGGGCCGAAGCAAAGAATAATGACAAAGGTGTCATGTCAACGGAACATCCCGAAGATGAAGCAGGTGACGACGGATGGCACACAGAATACCCCCATCAAGATTATCACGCCAGTGACGAAATCCCAACGCTGGATGACTCCCCTTCGATCGAACCTCCTAGTAATAGCGAGCGCTCAAATCCGAATCCGTAAATTTTCAAACCTCCAAGTAGCCTTAGCCGATGCCTCCGTCTGTAACCGACAAAGACTCCAGCGCACGCTCGCCTTTTGCAGGTTGTGCGATTTTCGTCGCCGCCATCGCGGTGATGGTTTTTCTCATAGGCTTTTCAATTCTAACATTATTTCGTCAGTACAATGAGATCGCGAAATTCACCGACGTGACACCGGTTACCATCGAAGTTTCATCCCTCGACAACAAGGAAGCAGAACTCAATCAACTCGCCGAACGCATCGAATCCTTCCGCCAGCAACTCGCTGGCAATGACGAGGCCTCACTCATTCTATCCGCCGCAGATCTCAACCTCGTTATCGCCACTTATGACTTATGCAAAGAACTGAGGGGCACCTTCCGCGTCACCAACATCGACCGGGAAGCGATGCACATCGCGATTTCATTTCCACTCAACGGCAGACCAAGATTCGCTCACGAGGGTGAACCTGGATGGATCGCCTCCGATCAAAGATTTCTAAACGGGACCATGGTCGCCAAACCAAATCTACTCAAACACGAAGTCGTGCTCAGCATCGAAAACATCGATGTACCTGGCAAAAAAGTTGCCGCCGAGTTCATTGACCAGATGTCACCCTACCGCATCACCGAACGCTACTTGACGCATCCAATCATCGGTCCAGCCATGGCCAAATTAACACGTGTTAGATTAGAGGACGACAAACTTATTCTCACTCGCAAGCCAAACGAAGTTCCAGCAGACCTCATCACCCACGCACAGGTTGACTCCGCCAGTGAACGCCTGTTCACCGCGCTCGGTATCGCAGCTGTTGGGTTTCTGGTCTTTGCAGGAATCATCGTAACGATTGGAGCCCGCGCAAAAGCTCGAAAAGCAAAGAATTTATAACCTCTAGGATCCATGGAGCACCTTCTTGAAGACGATTTCACCGATGTGATCCAGAAAGCATTCAGAGGAATGAATATCCCACCATCGGAGGCTGCGCTGCGTGCCGGGATTTCAAAAAATGACATCCTAAGTTTCACACGAGGAACATTCTCGGCTACTACCGCCCGGCGCCTTGCTCCCATACTCGGATTAAATGCGGAAGCTTTGGCCCATTATGAAAGCTACCGACCCAAACAGGTGGAACTGAAAGAAATTAGCCGGTTAGACCTACCATTTGGCAGCAACCGAGTGAACGCATGGCTTATCTCTACCAGCGATACTGCGATCTTATTTGACACGGGTTATGACATGACCTCTTGCAGCATTGCTGTTGATTCTTTCGGCGGACCTAAAATTGACCGAGTTTTTCTCACACACAATCATCACGACCACATCGGAGGCATCTCATCATTTACAGTTAGAGGAAATATTCTTCATGGTGCAAATATTGATCATACCTTACCGATGATTCTCGGTGAATCGATGAGCTTCGGATTATTAATGGTTCGAGCATGCGATCTATCAGGCCACGCAATACCTGCACTCGGGTTCCACGTTGGTGGGCTAACACTACCCGTCTTAGTCACTGGCGATGCCCTCTTCGCGGGTTCTATAGGCGGTTGTGCCACACCCACGAGCTATCAACACGCGCTGAAACGTTTGCAAGATGTCCTTGCCCCCCTCCCTGACTCGACGATTCTTCTCCCTGGTCACGGTCCAGCGACAACTCTGGGTGAAGAACGGATGAGCAATCCATTTTTATCATAAGAGTAGACCCAACGTCCTTATTTGCGTTCCAGATAGATTCTTGAGCCTAGCACGTACTTCTCTGCCCAGTTTTTAATCTTCGCCTGCTCGTCGAGGGAAAGCGTACGGACCACTTTGGCAGGAGAACCTAGAACCAATGAGCCAGGCGGAATAATCGTACCACCCGTGACCAAGGCCCCCGCTCCGATGATCGAGCGTTCTCCAATCACCGCCCCGTCCAGCACGATCGAACCCATGCCGATCAGCACTTCGTCCTTCACGGTACACGCATGCAGGATCGCCGAATGACCCACCGTCACCAGTTCGCCGATGTAGCATCCGTGATCGTCTGACAGATGAATTACCGCGTTATCCTGCACATTCGAGCGGGGACCGATAACGATCTCATTGATATCGCCACGCAATGTCGCTTGGTACCAGACGCTGGATTCCTCATGCAAGGTCACTCGCCCGATGATATCCGCACTGGCAGCAACGAACGCGCTCCGATGAATTGATGGGAAATTTCCGGAAAAAGTCTCGATGGCCATGTCGAAGGCTTTGAAATATCGAAGACTTATTCTAGACAAAAAACTCCACGCTCTGCACAAGGGGGAGCACATGAAAAAGATATTCCCACTGACCTCGACGAATCACCAACCCGCTCGGGTGGTCGAACAGATCAAAAGTGACGTGCGGAAATACCTCAAACGCGAGCGGAAAAAATC
>VFJU01000048.1 GCA_009885905.1 Verrucomicrobiota bacterium | reverse complement strand
TGCAAGAAAATCGGCATTGATTGCGCAGCATCCAGACACTACACTGACCCATGAACGAAACCGTAGCATCGCTAGAAAATGCCGTGGAACAATTGGGTCGCGATGACTTGGCTGTCTTCCGCGAATGGTTCTCATCGTTCGAGGCCGCCGAGTGGGATGCGCAGATTGAGCGCGACATTTCCGCGGGGAAGCTCGATAAGCTCGCCGCTGAGGGAATCGAGGAATTTGTGGCTGGAGGAACCCGTAGCCTCTGAACAAATTGATCCATCACGCTACCAATAAGTTTTGGAACGCCTACGATAAGCTACCTTTGCGCGTCCAAAGTGTCGCGGACGAGAATTTCCAGCTTTTGAAGGCTGACCCGTTTCACCCCTCGCTACACTTCAAGAAGGTTGGCAGGTATTGGTCTGTTCGTGCAGGTATCCAGTATCGTGCTCTGGGAGTGCGCCATGAGGGAGCTATGATATAGTTGTGGATCGGGTCTCACTCTGAATACGACAGGCTCATCTCAGAATGAAGACAGCAGAACAAGACGTGACGCACCAACCGGTCACAAGCTTTCCAATCTCATTTCAACATCAATTCAACCGCGCCGGTGAGCGCACATCAAACGTTCTGCAAAAAATGAATAGGCACATAGTCCAATTAGTGGCGGGAATCTCGCTTGCGCTCGCCACAACTGTTCCTGCCGAAGACGTTTGGGTGCATTTCGCTGGCCACCTCAAGAAGCCTGGCGTCCATAAGGTTTCGTCTCCAGCGACAGTCGAAGAGCTAGCGAAAGCCTGTGGAGGCTGGACTGAATTTGGATCCGCGAAGCGCCTCACGGTGATTCGACTCGAACGACCGTCGAACGCGACCATGGACGACCCAGGAGAACCGCAGAGCAAGATTTACAAGTTTACTGAGATCCCTCGCGAAGGTGAGAAGCTGATCTTGAAGAAGGACGACATTGTCTTCATCCCTGTAAAGCAGATCATCGGCCGCTAAAAATGAAGAAGCAGAACAAGTCGTGACGCACCAACCGGCCACAAGCTTTTCAAATTCATCTCATTTTCCTTTCAATCGCGCCGGTGGGCGCACATCTAACGTTCGGCAAGAAATGAAGATCCTCGCCATACTTATGCTTTCAGTGCTTTCAGCCTATTCCCAGCAGGTCGTTGCGGACAATCAGGACGATGATAGGCTTCCAATTCCCGATGGCTACGTGTGGCCCAAGCCAGCAGAGAAGGCTCCAGATTTTCGTCCAGAACAGAAGAAGTTCATTGATCTAGACGAGAGCCTACGAACTGCAATCAAAGATAATTGGCCAGACGAGGAGGTGCCCGAACAGGTATATATTGCCAAGATGGATTTGAACGGAGATGGAAGGGCCGAGATCTTTGTGGAAGTTCCAATTTTCGGTGGCTCGGGAGGTGCGTTTTACGAGATACTTTCCACTAAGAACGGTAAGTCATATAATAGCGTCGGTGGAGTTCAGGGCATTGATCGGTTTCTGATTCCGAAGAACGGTTGGTTGCAGATTCAGGGAATCAGTCGCGGTGGCGGCGGCCATTTCACTCGATACCTGATGACCTTCATCAAAGACAAATACGAAGTCACACGGAACGAAGATCATGATACAAATAACCGTAAAGTCACCATCCGAAAAACAGAGGCAGAACAAGCCGTGCCTCCTAACGGGCCATAAGCCATTCAATTTCACATCACAGTCCTTTCAATCACTCCCGTAGGAGCACTCAATCGTCGTGCAAAAAAGACCTCCTTTCCTCCTCGCATTATGGTCAGTTGGCGTTAACCTCTCCGCATGAGCATCGCCGAAGTCCGTAATCTGCCACTACGTGAGAAGTTCCAAATACTTGAGGTAATCTGGGACGATTTGAGTGCTCGTATGGACGAGATGAGCGTCTCCCCCGCTGTTCGAGACGTTCTCGACGAGAGAATTGAGCGCATACGGACAGGATCAGCCGAAGTGCACGACTGGGATTCAGTGAAGTTTTCAATTGGGCGGCCATGATTCAGGTCAGCATATCGAGCGATGCTCTTGATGATCTCAATGACGGGTTTCGATTTTACGAAGTGCAGGAAAGAGGTTTGGGCGATTATTTCCTTTCCCAATTACGCGCTGACATCGACGGCTTGAAGATTACGGCTGGCATTCACCGCCAACCACATCGTCACCTATACAGGCTGCTGAGTCGAAGATTTCCTTATGCGATATTTTATGAATTTGACGATTCACATGCTTTAGTTGTCGCCGTCGTTGATTGCAGAAGAGACCCGGATTGGATTATTTCGCATCTCGACAGTTAGAGCATCGAGAGAAAATCCCAAGAGGCACAACCCCAAAGATAGGTTTGGGCGATAGCCCCGAAGCTATCGGTTGTTGGACATGCCCGTCGTGTGCTAGGGGCGCGGGTGGTCTCCGAGGTGCGTTTTGATTTCGTGATTCACCTTCAGTGACTTACGTGAACGGTGAAGGGTGGTTCTAACGTTACGCGTGTTTTGAGGGGGCCATTTTTAAAAGTCAGACTTTTTATAATGATATGCCGTAATGATAAATGGGGTCATTTTGTCAAGATTTGCACCCTGGTACCATTTTCCTCCATTTTCCTGACCCCATTTTCCCGCTGATAGGGTTGCGTGCCTATTGGACGTTGGGTGAAAAACTCCTTGACCGCGTGTTGCGCATGCAACACATTGGGAGAATGAAGACCGCAGCAGTTCACAGTCGAATTCAGCCTGAGATCAAGGAGCAGGCCGAGGGAATACTCCATCGCCTGGGTCT
>VFJU01000490.1 GCA_009885905.1 Verrucomicrobiota bacterium | reverse complement strand
CTTCCGTCGGTATTTGTTGCATCGCGTCCGCTTGAGGTGGTTTTTGCCTGCGCGGTGAGTAGCGCGAAAGGCTTCACGTTTGCCATTGCGCCGATGGCTTTGGTTGAGCTGTCTCTAGCTTGCCACGTTTCGATGGTGCCCGATTTTGGGAATCTCTGAGTCGCGGTTCCCCCGTTAGCAGTGATAAATTTTTGGATGCCATCCGAAGATTCATAATCGATCTCGATGGCGCTCACCTTTTTGTTTCCGGTGCTGCCAGCGACGGTGGCGGACATTTGCACGACAAACTTGTTGTTGTTGCGAGGAATGCTTACGGGACCGAATTCGACGTAGAGGGTGTCCTCGACTTTCAGTGCAATGTCTCCCCCCCATCGACCAGGGAGGCCAGCAACGTTGTTAGTATCACCAAGCCAGTCAAGGCTGTATCCGAGACCGAATCCGCGCCAACCTGGCATCGCGGTGATGGCGCTTGTTAGGCTGACGCCATCTTTTTTGAGGTGGTTGTCCCAGAACTGTAATGGCTGGCCGACTTTTTCCCTCAATACTTCTTCGGCCCAGTTGGTTTTGGGATCGATATAGGGTGAGAATAACATGACCTCGCCGGGCAAGAGGCGGAAAGTTGGATCACCTGGTTTTTCGTTAGTTTTGGTTTTTAAGCTCATCCCGAAGATTTTGCTTTCGTTGCGATTTCCCAGCGTATTATCCGCCGTCATCATTTCCAAAGGCACCAAGTCCGGGCTTTGTGCCACGCCGGAGCGGAAGACTTTCATGGCGAAAGGAACACCGATAAACTCGACGTTTAGATTCGTGAACTCGAGTGCCACGTTATATGGGTTGTGAAGCGTGACGATAGGAGTGTAAAGCAACTGTAGCTCGTAATCGTAGTTGGTTGTTGCGTAGATTCCATCGAATGGTCCCCGCATCCTTAGGTTTTTCTGGGTAGATTTGCTCAGTCTCACTTTACCGATGTTATCAGGAATATTTGGATAGAGGTCACGCACGACGAGGCTGAAGAGCATTTGAACCTTTGCGATGGTCGGCATGAGAACCACGCCGGGCGGGTTTTCTCGGTTGACGATTGGTGTGGAGGAAATGGTGGATCCTGGAGTTGATGCGTTCCATGTGGTGGGGGCCATCGCTTTCAGGACTGGCACGTTGCCGACTTTTGATAGATTTGAGCTTTTATAAAGGGAAGCGAACTGAGTGAGTGCGAGCCACGACGGGTCTGAGGGGCCGCCACCGCTGGGCATGACGGATCGTGATGCGTAGATGTTTTTTCCAGAGTACTCTGCGGGTAATGTTGCGGAGTTGGACAAGAGGTGGAAATCTTGTTTGAGGCCGCCACGTGCGGTGTCGGTGAAGAGGCCAGACGATACGGTGGTCACATCGTGGGTGAGAGTGGCCAAGGCGGTGGCGAGTGTCGGTGAGATTTGTTTGGCTGCTAGAGAGAAATTCAAGCGAGTGATGCCTTTGTCTCCCGCGGTGGGTTGACCTGCACTTGCATCAAAGGACGAGCGACCCAGTTCGGTGAGTCCGGAGATAAATTCCACTCCTGGGCGTTCTCCCGCGCCAAGTTGGCTGGATTTGGCTCCATCCGTGGTGGCGAGGTCGGTGTAGTTGGTGTTGATTCTGACTTTGATGCCCTCGTCCATGATCGCCCATGCGTAGGCGCCGGGTGGGGAGCTTAGCGGCACTTTGTTAGCGATGACCGTGTTTTCGGCGCTTGGGGAGTTACCGATTGTTCCCTTGCTCCACAGTGCGACGGCGAGAGGCGACGACGTTGGGGCGCTCACCGAGAGCGGCGGTGTGCTGGCGAAAGCGAGTTTAGCGCTCACGCTGGCCGTATCTGTAGGAGCGCCCGAAACCAACCAGCCTCGGAACTTTTTGTCGCGCTCGGTTTTTTCGTATTCCGACGATTGGGTGGTCGGTTTAATTTCCCATGAATTCCAAACTCCGGTGAGTCTTGGATTGGCGATCGAAGGGTCGACGATGTCTGCGCGTGCCGTCACTCGGGTGTCGGGGCCGGCATTTTTCTGAAGATCGCCCATCGCTAACATTAATGCCAAACGGGCGTTGGCGCGTGCGGTCGCCATGGCATTACCTTGGCTGGAGGAGCGAAGTGAAATGGAAGACAGCGTCAGTAAACCCACGGCGATCACTGTCAGTAGAATCATCAGCGACAAGGTAACAATGAGCGCAAAGCCTTTTCGCGGTGCAGTGGCAGATTGTAGCTTCATTTCAATTCAATTAGTTAAATATAGATAGATTTGCAAGTCGATAACGGCGGTTATATAAAAAAACTAGGGCAGACGATTCATGACCGTCTGCCCCAGTCGCCATGATGCGGTGTGACCCGCGCTCATGGCTTTTCAAACAAACATCATTCTCGAGTTCACTGAGTCACGGTGGACTTGAGGCGACCGAATACCTTGCCTCCCAAGGCTTTTGCTGCGGGGACTGTGACCACGATGGTGTCGGTGGTTGTATCCAACGAGGTCACCGCGACGGTCACGTCGTTGACGGTCGATCCTGTCGCTCCGATTGGGACATCATTGCCCGCAGGGAAGGTGAGATCCGTCGACCACTGGAAGATGACCGTCGAAGTCAGCGAGACAAGCTTACGAGGGAAGGTGAACACCAAGTCGCCCGCCAAGTTTCTCGTGCCCTGCGGCAACAATGCTACCGACATATTACCCGGATCAAGTACGTCGGCGATTCCTCCAAGGACGAATTCGATGGCGTTTGCCATCCCGTCTGCATCGGCATCTGCAGTAGGCAATGCATCGAGGCCGTCTAAGCCATTGTCTTCAGTCCACGTATTGTAAGGTGGTATTGCGGATGAGGTGGCTTGGACGATGCCAGTTCCTGCGGTGAAGTAGGTGTCATCGATGTTCGCGGCACCCGAGTCGGAAGGTCCGTAGGTTCCAGCGGCCATACCAACTCCACCTAGGTAAAGATACTTGACCACCTCGGTCTGACCGGCGGTGACGCTTACTTTACCTCCTGTGATGGATAGACTGCTATCGTCATAGAGGGCGTAGCCATTTGTTGCCAAAACACCAGCCTCGACGATGGTATTGTCGCAGTAATTCAATCGATATGGGTTCGCTGCGGCGGTGATGGTAACGGTCGGGGCACTGGTATAGCCGGAGCCGGTACCGCCGAGTGCAATAACCGGATTATTTACTTTTGCGGTGAAGAAGTCAGTGTCTACCGTGGCAGTTGCTCCTGAGCCTCCACCGCCCGTGATTGTTACGGTCAGGTTTTGGTCAGGGTCATATCCCGTACCCGTTCCAGCATCGATACTGATCGCTGTTACAACTCCCGCTGTGACGGTCGCCGTTGCGGTTGCATTAACCGAGGCCACAGGTGCCAGAGTGAGGGTGGATGCCCCCCCTTTGCGCAAGGTGCCGATCGTGCCGTTGCTGTAAATCCAACCTGAGAGAGTCTGGTTAGCGCTGCTGTTGAAAAAGATCTCGTTATTTGCACCGGCTGGTCCACCGCTGAAATTGCTGGTGAGTGCGATATCTCCGGCATAACTGCCGCCACCGAGTTGTGAAGCTCCACCGATGATCAATTTACCTTCCCAGACACTAGTGGTGCCCGTGTAGGTGTTCGCACCGGAAAGCGTCCAGGTGCCACTGCCCCGTTTGGAGACGCCTGTCTGACTTCCCGTACCCGTAGCGTTGACAATCGCACCCGCGATTTCGCCAGTGCCGGCGGTGGAGCCTTGGAGGATGACATCTTTGGCGTAGTTGGTTCCACCGTAGAAAGTAAAGGGACTGGTAAACTTGAGGAGGCCAGTACCCGATTGATCGATCGCATTGCTTGCACCGTTCTGCCCCGCATAATTAAGCACCCGGTCGGTGGTCTCGCCGGCGCCGGTATAGACGATGGTGGCCTTGTTATTGTTTCCGTTGCTCCCGAGGTCAATCGTTCCGTTCGCCACTGTCGTCGGTGCGCCAAGGCTGCTGCTTGCGGTACCGCCGACGACGCTGTTGAACGAGGAAACGCTCAGCTTCGCAACGCTGCTACCGGAAACCCCTTCGACCGCCGTCTTGCCTGTATAAGTATTAATTCCTGAGAGCTTTGCGGTGCCTTTGCCGGAAAACTTGTAATTAACTGCACCGGTGAGATTCGAAGTGATGTCGACATCAGCAGTTGCGTTAGTTGTGTCCATTCCAAAATAGGAACCATCTCGGAGACCCCCTGCACCACCAGCACTTAGGTTAGTAAGAAGCGTTGAAATTTGGCTACCGGTGAACTCACCGGTACCACCTACCGAGAGCAGCAGGGTTGGATTTAAGTTCGTTGTTGGGGCTGTGCCAGCAGGGCTGTAGCCGATAGGTTCAACGGTGATGTTAGAGGCAGTCCACTGAGAGGTGTCGCCATTGTAGAGGCCTGCAGCTTTCTGGATCGCTAACACACCACCCCAGACCTTGGTAGGGCCACTATAGGTACTAGTTCCAGTAAGAAGAACTTTTCCATTGGCGCTGCCTGTCTTGGTTAGTCCTCCGGGTCCGGTGACTGGAACGGAGACGGTGAAATTCCCTGAGCTTGAAGTGTAGAACACCGAGTCGGCACCTAGGGTGATGGATCCCACACCATTTAAGGCTTGCCATGCATCACCGAAGCCGTTTGACGGCCAGATGGCTCCACCGTTGAGGGTGAGGTTGCCTTTGAAAATATTTCGGTCTGGGCGGAGGATGGCACCCTTTTCGACGGTCACATTGACGGGGGACGTCTGAGTGCCCGGCGTGATGGTGGAAGCACCTCCAAGGCAGAGGTTGGCCCATGTCCCGGTCCGTAGAATACCGGAAGCCACCACGATGCCACCAGTGAAGGTGTTGTAAGGCCCCACTAAAGCGGTGCTTGATGATGTGGTGCCAAGGATGACGCTGTCAGCCAACGAAGTCGTGTTATTTGGAATGGCATTAAGTCCGCTAAACACCAGTGACGAAGAACCGCCGGGGTTGTCGATGATCGGGATGTTGATCACCAGGTTGGATTGCGCCAAAGTGGCGCTCAAGCGCTGGGTCGCGCCGTTGCCTGAAACGTGCAGCACCTTGTTGTCTCCGATGGTGAGTGGAGCGGCTGTCAATGCGGTGGCGACGCTTGTTTCACCAATTTGGAAAAGCGCCGAAGTTGCTGTTGGCGCGCCTGCCGGGGAGGTCCATGCACCGGCACTTAGAATGCCATTGAGCTTCATCCCAAAGGTCGTATTCTTGATTTGACGGGTAGTGACTGCTGTTGATGCCGGAGAGTTAAGCGTCAGGGTATTTGCATCCACTGCACCAGTCATTGTGAGCGCAGTACTTGCTCTAAAGTTCACCGTCGGGCTTATTGCTCCGGCTGCGGTCAGTGAGGTGGGGGCGGTGGCGCTAATCGCTGAAACAGTCCCCGCGGTACTTGTTGCGTAAGCAACTGCGGTTCCGCTTCCACTGGTGGCCCATGGTCCAAGGATGCCCGACGCATCATTGGTGATCGTGCCCAAGGTACCCAAGAAATTGGTGAAACTCACGGCACCGCCGCTGTTGCTAAAAGTGCCGGCGACATCCAAGGTCTTACCGGTAGCCGTGGACCAAGATTGACCACCTTTAAGTGTTAGGCCACTGCTGATGGTCAGGTTCTGGGTGGCGGTGCTCAGGTCGATGCCAGAGGTGCCGACAGTGAGTGTATTTCCTGCTCCAAAAGTCACGGCCCCTGCAGGATCAGTGATTTTGACACCCGCAAAACTCAGGTCCGCGCCGACGAGCGTGCTGTTGGCTCCGGTGACGGTGGCGTCCCACTGGGCGACGTCGTTGGCTCCTGGAACAACGGATCCACTCCAACTGGTGGCTAAGTTGAGATCGCTCGTATTGTCCGCCTTGGATAGAGTGGCGGCATTTGCGGTGAACTGGATCAATGCCAGAGAAGCAAGAGCTGCTGCTGGGACCGAGAGGATGCGGGTATTTTTT
>VFJU01000256.1 GCA_009885905.1 Verrucomicrobiota bacterium | reverse complement strand
GGTGGTGGAAGCGGGTTCCGTTTGCTGAGTGCTATTTTGGGAATTGATGCCATTTTTAGCGATGGAGAAAAGCCTGCGGAGTCCGCTGCGAGCATCGTCATCCAAGTGCACATGAGAGACACCGCGCGCTTGCTCGGCGGTGAGAAATTCAAGGAAGACATCGACGGGGCGTATCACATTGAAAGATTATCGAAGAGCCTTGTGGTGTGCAACCGCTGGATTTGTGAAATTCTTGGTGGATTTTTTTGAAACAAACGGGATGGCATTGCAAGGTTCGGACGCCACATCGTCAGAGGCTTCTTCTTGCGGGTTGAGCGATCTTGGGGCAAGTTGATGTCGGTTCCGCTGGTGATGAATCTAATTTTCCATTTCGATCATGTCAGATAATCCTCAATTGCCCGATCGGGATTCGGCGTCGCGTGAGTTTTCTTCTCCGCGGTTATGGAGTACTCTGCGGAAGGCCGCGCTTGTGGCGGGGAGGAAGACTTTGCTGATCGCGCTGACGCTTTTTTATTGTTTGCAGGATCGCGACACACCGACGTGGGCGAAGGGGGTCATCGTCGGGGCTCTTGGATATCTTATTTTACCAACCGACATGATTCCCGATATGATTCCCGGTGTGGGATACGGTGATGACTGGGGCGCACTTGTGGCGGCACTCGGTACGGTTGCGGCTTACATCAAGGATGAGCATAAAATAAAAGCGCAGTCTCAGTTAGAACGCTTATTTGGTTCAAATCATTCTGCGGTTCCTCCTGAATTTCGTCAATGATCCAACTTATTTCTAATCGTCGATTAAATTTTTATCCATTATCTTCTATGCGGTTATTTTTTGCAGTTTTCGTTGTTGTTATTGTTTCATCAGCGCATGGCTTGGCGGGGGTTGAGATCAATGAGGAGCTTTTCGGAAGAAGTCTTGGAGGGTGGACAAAGCGCGACCATGGGGCCGCAGAGTACCCATTGTCTGGGGCAGTTTACCGAACCTACAAGCCCGAGATCAGTCCGACGCCGGACGGAGGAATTTTTGTCTCGGTGCGGATCGACAATGTGAGAGGGTGGCTGTCTACCGATGATCACGCGGTGTTAGAGATCACAGTGAGTCCACGTGGTGGGATTAGTTCTGCGCAATCCAGTATTGCCATCCAGGGTAAGTCGATTAAGAGCGAAATGATTCTGGGGGGAAATGAAGGTGGTAAGGCGATCATGAGTCCCGAAGGAGCGGTGAGGATTGGTACCGATTTGGTGGCGGATCTCTCGGCGAAATTGTTGCGAGAAAACATCGTTGAGGCAGGTCGCGTTTCATTTCCTGCGGTCTTGCGGCACAATTACAATCGGCTTTTCCAAGCGATTCAGGTCGTTGAGCCACCAAAACCGCCGATGAAGGCGAAGCCAGTGAAGCTTGGCGAGGATGGAGAAGTCGAAGCGCCAAGTGAGCCTCCGGCGCCCGTCGTGCCGGTGAAGCCAGAAGAGCCAAAGCCGCCGGTAGGGCCTGCGCCCGAGACGGTGCCATTGCAAGTCAAGCCATACGGATTGTAGAGTTGCTGGCTTTGTTTGTTAGCGTTTTTGATCGAGCACTAGAAAAGCGGTTCCTGCGCCATCTAGATCTGTTAGTGAATCTTCGGCGTAGCCTTGGAGAAAATCTCTAAGGTGAGACAGCTTGTTTTCGCTCACCCAAGGAAGACTCCAATTTTCTAGGTCGGTGAAATTGACATCGGCGGTGATATCCTGACGAGCAGGATTTTGATAGATTTGTGGGCCATCGATGCGCTGCTGGAGCAAATAGGCACGGATGCTACCGTTGGGTTGGCGCTGATAGAGATCATCTGCTCTCGCGCCGTAGTCGATGGTCAGCATGCGTCCGGCCTTCCACGATGGCAGCCACTTGGAGAGGTACTGGTGGTAGGATTCGTGCACCTCGACCCACTGTCCTAGCGCATGTTTGGCAAGGAAGACGGAGGAATCTGGAAGGGGGGCTTCGTCTAGCAGAGATTCATGAATCCGTAGATTTGCATCGTAGTGAATTTTGAGTTCCTGCCAACCCGTTAGAGTTTTTTGAAATCTACGAACTGGGAATGCATCGACAAGTTCGTTAGAAAATATTACCGCGTTTCCGTTGCATGCTGCGAGTGCTTGTAAGGGTGTTGTGTGCCACGAGGCGCGTTTGCCGAGGAGTTTTTTTTGTTGGGCGGCGAGTGGGGCTGAGGTCTCTACCAGATGCAAGTGAGTTCTTAAGCGTACGTGCCACGGCAGGTGTTGGAACACATTTGCGGCGAGTGTTCCTGCGCCTGGGCCTAATTCGATGAGATTGCGGCATTGCGTTTCTCGCATCGCATTGGTCGCCCATGCGGCGATGGCCCGTGCAGGTGCTGGGGAGAGCATCGGAGCGGTGGTGAAGTCGCCGCCTCTGCCTACGCGACGGATTTGCCGCGCGTAATAGCCACATGATGGATCGTGCAAGGCACGCGCCATGAATTGTTCGAAGGTTAGCGAAGTGTTGGGTTCGAACATGGCGCGAAGATAAACAAAACAACCGCGATTCCCAGAGGAACGCGGTTGTTGAGAATGACGGAAAATTCCTAGTCGATCAAGCGTTAGAGGCAGCAGTGCGAGCCTTGCGGATCATGCTGTTCACCGTTTCGGATGGTTTCGCACCGACGGCCAGCCATTTGTCGGCGATGGCGAGATCGATGGTGAAATTCGTGCCTTCGAGAAGTGGGTCGTAGGTACCGAGTTGCTCGATGAAGCGACCGTCGCGACGCTTGCGGCTGTCGACGGCGACGATTTTATAGTAAGGGCGGTCTTTGGTGCCCTTGCGGTTGAGTCGGAGAGATACGGACATGAGATTGAATCGTCTATTACATTTGCCCAAGAAGCGGGCGGGCGCGGAAATTGCAAGATCCGCCGTGGCTTGCCAAGCAGAATCTTCCTGAAAAGCAGGATTCTTTTGAATAATGGTGGATTTACGAAGAATCAGCCGGTGGTCTCGGGGCGAGAGACCAGCGCGGTGAACTGAGCTTCGATGCGTTCCAGCAGTAGGGGATCGACGATTTTTTTGCCCTCGCGTGTGGTGACGTAGAGCGTGTCCATGGCCATGCCCTTGTCCGTGCAAATCCGCGCGTGAGCGGTGTTGAGGCCGTATTGATTGATGGCGTGGAAAAGATCGTGAAGCAGCCCGATGCGGTCCAAGCCTTGGATCTCCACGGTGGTGCAAGTGGGGTGGATTTCGTTGCTTACGTGTGCGCGGACGGGGACGGTGATGCCGTGATCCGAGCGCGGTTTAAGGAAATTCGCTTTGCGGCGGAGATATTTCTCGGGGTCGTAACTCTCGGCGGCGAGGATTGCCTCGAAAGTGTCAAGGAACCGCTTGCGAGTCGATGCTGCGGAGACGGGTTCGAAGTTCGTGGTGCAGACGCGGAAGATGTTCACGACGATGCCGTCCTCGCGGGTGAAGAGATCTGCGGAGAGAATGTTGATTTGTTCCGAGGCGAGCGCGCAGCAGATTTTTTCTAGCAGGAGTGGTTTATCGCGGGAGGCGAGGATGAGCTCTGTGTAGCCTTTTTCAGGTTGGTCGTTCCATTTGATGCAGGACGCGTGGGGATTTGCGGATTCGGCTTCGCGTTGGAGGAAGTGGCGTACGGTGCGGACTTGGGTGACGATTTGTCCAGCTTGGCGGAAGCTGAATGCGGCCAACGGCATTTGTTCGAAGTGCTGGGTGACCTCGAGGTGATAGTCTTCTCGCATGCTGGCGATGACTTTATCGCAGAGGGTTTTGCGGTCATCATCAAGTTTGCGTGAATAGGTTTCTCTGCCGCCCACGAGGAAATTCCGGGTGGCGGTGTGGAGTTGGATCATCAGGCTTTCCTTCCAGCCATTCCAGCCATCGGGTGAGGTTGCGTTAGAATCCGCGAAAGTGAAGAGAAACAACGCATCGAGATTGGTGGTCGTTTTGACAATGTTAGCGAACTCGGCGATGACTTCCGGATCGTCAAGATTTCTCGCGGTGGCCGTGCGCCAGAAGCTGAGGTGGTTGTCGACAAGGAACATGATCAAGCTGCGCCGAGTGCCGCGGATTTGCAGACGGTTGCAGAGTCGTGAAGCGAGCATGGCGGAGCCGTCGGTGTGTTCGCGCACGTTCTCTGCGCGACCGGTGTCATGCAAGATCATGGCGAGGTAGAGCGCGTAAGGGTCCTCGATTTTATGAAACAAATTGCGGTAGATCTCGCGGCGCGGATCGGTCTCCGTGATGAGTTGGTCGAGTTGTTCTACGCAGCGCAATGTGTGTTCGTCGGCGGTGTAGCGATGAAAAAATTCATGTTGGACGAGACAGTCTAGTGCACCAAATTCTGGTAGATAGTGACCGAGGAATCCGACACGATGCATCTGGCGGAGTGAACCTGCGACTTGTCCCTTGCGCTCGAGGATGGCTTGGAAGGTTTCGCGGATAGACTTTGAGTAGCGGAATGGGCGATCGATGAGCTCCCAGCTTTCCTTGATGAGTTTACGCATCGGCGGGCTGAGTCTGAGTCCACGCAGTTGGCAATGTTGGAACAAGCGCATTAGCCGATTTGGGTCATCCTTGAAAATATCCAAGCTATTCGGATAGATGCGTCCCTCACGAGCGATGAATCCATCAAATTCCTCACGGTTTTTCTTGCGAAAAGTGAGGAACGATTTCAGTCCTCTATCAGGTAAATTTTCTTCCTCGATTTGGAAGCTCTCCATCAACGATCCAGTGTGCTGATAGATATTCCGAGTGTGGCGGTAGTAGTCGCGCATGAAAGCCTCGGTGCTGCGGAGGATGCTTTTTTGAGGGTATGAGAATGCGGTGGCCACTACGCCTTGCAGTTGCAGCGTGAGTTGGTCAGTGGCTTTTTCTGCGTGGTAGTGCAGTTCGTTACGGACACGGTGGATAAAATCATAGGCGTCTTCCAATTCGCGGAAAGCGGAGCCAGTGATGAGCTTGGCGTCGACGAGGTCTTTGAGATTTATGCTGCCACGTTTGACGAGGGAGACCCACTGGATGTTCTGATAGTCGCGCATCGCGCCGCAGCCTTCTTTAACGTTCGGTTCCTGAAGAAAGACGGTTCTTGAGTATTTTTGGTGGCGGTTTCGGAGATCTTGGCGACGTAGTTCGAAGAACGCAGCTTGACCTTTTTGGATGCAGTCTTTGCTGAAGCGTGCTTCGAATTGTTTAAAGAGTGCTTCGTCGCCAGCGATCAGGCGGGCGTCCATCAGTGATGTTTTATTTTGCTGGTCTGCGCGGGCTTGGTCGATGCATTCGTTGATCGAGCGGCAGGCGTGACCCACTTTGAAGCCGACATCCCAGAGTAAATAGAGCAGGTTTTGGATGAATTCTTGGAGCGGTAAGGGAAGCTTGGTGGATGCACGGGGCAGGAGAAAGAGTAGGTCGATGTCCGAGCATGGGTTGAGCGTGCCGCGTCCGTATCCGCCGGTGGCGACCAGAGCGATGGGGAGGGCTTGGTCCTGATTTGCGAGGATGGAGGCTTGATGAATGGTGCGCAGCACCGTGTCGATTAGGGTAGCGCGAGCCCGGGCGATTTCCAGTCCGCCGGCACCGGAGCGGTGGCGGTGTTGGATCCTTAATTCCTCGATTTTGAGGAATTTTTTATAGAGCTCGATTTGCTCAGGTTGGGAAAGCCGGCCTTCCAGTGCGGGTTTGAGAATTTCCCTTGCGTGGGAATCGAGATTTTTCAGGTGGGTCAACATGTGGAAGGGACGAAATGAAGGGTTTTTCAGAAAAAGGTCAAGCCGGTGCGATGTTGTGGATGGCTTTTTGTGGCGAGCGCTGGCGTGACGCTTCTTTTTCTTTTTCGTGATGCATCATCGAAACAGTGGCGCAATATGGCTTGCCGATGAAGATGATTTGTAAATATAGATTTATTACCAACTATTAATAGCATCTAAATATCAGGTTATACTTAGCTAAGTGTATGATTCTATGATGATTAAACAGAGTTTTTTATATCGAATCTTCGCGCTATTAAATGTATTTATCCCTTCTCCCGATGAAAACACAACAACACCTCTGCGCCGCTATCGCCGCGCTCATCACCACCGCCTCAGCCACCGTCACGATGGACTGGGTTACGATTGGCAACGCAAACAACGCGGCCGACCCGGCGACGGGCTCACTCTACGGCGCAGTCGGCTATGCCTACCAGATCGGCAAGTACGAGGTGACTAACGCCCAATATGGCGAGTTCCTTAATGCCAAGGGCCAGTTGAACGCCAACGGCATCTACAATTCCAACATGCCGATTCGGGGTATCACGCAAACAGGTATATCAGGAAACTTCAGCTACACGGTGACCACGGCCCTTGCCAACCATCCAGTGGTTTACGTGTCTTGGTACGATGCGGCTCGCTTTGCCAACTGGATGATGAATGGTCAAGGAAGCGGGGACATGGAAACGGGAGCCTACACACTCAACAACACGAGCAACGTTCTGATATTAGCTAATGCCGGAGCCTCATTGCATATTCCCAGTGAGGACGAGTGGTACAAGGCGGCCTATTACAATGCAGTAAATACGTCCTACTCACTCTATCCGAACGGTTTAAATTCCGTCACGAATGCTCAGGCAAATTTTAATCCTTCTCAGATTATCACGGATGTCGGTACATATAGTGGATTTCCCAGTTCGTATGGTACTTACGATCAAGGTGGCAATGTCTTCGAGTGGAATGATGGGTACCAACTATATTCATCAACCCGCATGATTCGAGGTGGATCTTGGGGTAATTCTATGGGTAATCTTGCCTCCGCAGCCGGATATAACTATAATTGGTCGTCAGAGGATCCCATCTTAGGTTTTCGACTTGCCTCTACCATCCCTGAACCAAGCTCGTTACTCTTGACGATACTTGCGGGCGGCATGCTACTAGTCCGCCGTAATCGATCGTCATTATTTTAGTATCCATGTTCGGATGGATGTGGTCAGCGCGATCTGTAGCGTGGACTTTGATGATGACGCACTTGAGGTATTGGTGAAGTGGTAGGGCTTATCCTCCGAGGGTAGCCCACTTTGGCTAGGCGCTTATGCCAAATGGGTCGCAGAGGGGGATGAGTCATGTGAATGAGCTAGATGTCCCATCTGACTGCCGATGCGAGCATAGAGTTCGATTTGCTGGGCAGAATTTTCCAAAAGATCCGCTTCAAGGTTCACCATGCCGGGTTCGAAGAGCGTGAGAGTGGAAGAACCTCCGAAGGCGAAGTAGCCCTTTTCCGTGCCCTTGGCGACGAGTTGGCCGGGAGTGAAAGTTTGGCAGATGGTACCCACGCAGGTTGCGCCGATTTCCAGACAGAGCACGGTGCCGCAGTGTTCGGTTTTCAGCTGCGTAATGGTGCGTTTATTTGTCCAAAGATAGGCGAGGCGCTGACGCAGAGCGATGGGGTTCACCGAGAAAAGCGGGCCGTCGATGAGGCGAGTTTGACTGGGTATTCCAGCGACTGGAAAATGGAATCGATGGTAGTCCACTGGACAAAGACGTGACAAGACGAGCGATCCATCCGCATAGCGCGACGCCAGTTCACGGTCGCCCAGCAGGGCCGCGAGGTCAAATTTTTGCCCTTTCACAAAGACACCGGCGATCTCAGAAGCTCGGGAAAATCCAAGGTGGCGACCATCTGCTGGGAATACGACACTGGATTCATTGGCGTCGATCGGCCGCGCCGAGTACTTGAGTTTTCGATAAAAAAACTCGTTAAAACTCCGGTACGACGACGGCGCATCGGCGAAATCTGCGGGTTCCAGTCCGTAGTTTACGATGAACGGCTCCACGCGGGAGCTCGATGCAGGTTTGTTCATCCTGTGACCGTACCATTTCGAGAAAAATGGTCGTTTCACAAACGCCTGAAGTGAGAGCGCTCCAAGTGGATTTCCATAAGACCAGCGCAGGAATCCCTCGCCGTAAACTTGTTCAGTTTCGAGAGTCCCCGTGTGGCGGTTGAAGTAGCGGATTGGTTCCACGAGGGTAGTTGTAGCGGTGGAGGGAGGCGTGGGCAAGAGTTAGCCAGAAGCGATTTTTCAGGATCAGGAATTCGTCAGCGCGAGACGAGTTAATATCCCGTTTCCACTTGCGCCAGATGAGTGGCGGGAGTAAAGCCGCTTATGAATTACCGAGCCGTTTGTCTGCTTGCCAGCGCCGTGTTCTTTTGTTCTTGCGAGGAGAAAAAGGAAATCACCGTGACCGAAACCCGCGCCGCGACCACTCGCGACATGGCGCCCAAGTTGTTTGCCACATCTGACGAGCGCTTCCGAGACGCCAAGCCGAGTCCCGTTATTGGCGATGC
>VFJU01000145.1 GCA_009885905.1 Verrucomicrobiota bacterium | reverse complement strand
GCGACAGCGACTTGGTTTGGTTTGCATTTGAAAAAAATATCCCCGCGAAAGGCACAGACGTTACGCTAATCATTACCCCTTTTACGAAATTTCCCGAACCATCCAGTCCACCTTATGCAAAATAATCAAATTCAATTTGCCAAATGGCACACTAGTTTCCGTAACCTATCGGTTGACCTATCCGTATTTTATTATTTCTTAGTTTTACTGCTAGTTGTAAATGTATCACTTGCTGAACAAGTCAGACTTTCTTCATTGGATCTCGGACATGTCCAACAAGGTAATGGTCGCCCGGGGGTAGATCGCTCGGCGGATGACAAACCGCTATGCATCGCGGGCAAGGACTTCAGCCATGGCCTCGGTACTTTTGCACCGAGCGTATTGCACATGGATCTTCATGGAGGCTCTACCCGATTCACTGCCCAAGTCGGCATCAATGATACCGGCCCAAATTTGAAAAAAAAGGGCAGCGCCGAGTTCGTGATCGAGGGCGATGGCAAGGTTCTCTGGTGTAGTCCTATCATGCGCGGTGGAATGGCAGCTCAAGCAGTCGACATTAATCTAGCAGGAGTAAAATCACTAACTCTCCGAGTCAATGATGGCTTTGACGACACTGAAAATGATGTCGCTGTCTGGGCAGAAGCCTGCTTCGTCGTGACGGGAAGAAAGCCAGTAAGTGTTCCATTACCAACGACCCCACAGCGCTGGACTTTGGCACCAGGGTCTTCCACTGAATGGCTGGTTACTAAAGACCAACGCTTGCCCCATGCAGATTTTCTCGAGCAAGGCGGACTGCGTGTCGGTCAGGTCGTGAACTATCGGGTCGATACAGCAAGATCATTATTCATCAAACGCAGCGTGGTTTGGCCATCACTGCGCAAGGGTAAAAACGGTATGTTTGACGGAGTGATCCAAAGCTACGATGCGCAAAAAGCCGAACCAAACATTACAGTCGACAGTTCACCACTCGGACCGATCACCGTGGAACGAATACTGCTAGATGGAACACTAACCGTTCATGGCCATACTGACCGCGATATCGCTATTACACGCTGCACATTTCCAAGCACAACCCTACCGGTGACGATCGATCGATGGTCATTGAGAAATTCTGGCAAAATCTCCCGCAAGGTGGATGTATCACCTTTAAACCTACGAAATCAAACAACAGGACCCTACGGTACCAATGTCACCGAGGTCACTTGCACCGCGCCGTTGACGACTATACTTGAACCAGGCAAGGAAGTCGTCTTCGCTGTTTTATTCAGCGGCCGGTTAGAAACCGAACCTGTTATAAAAATTGATATCACCGCAGAAGAAATCGCGAGGCGAGATTATGTCGTAGGACTGCAGCGCGATCTTCGCTTGGAAACACCCGATCCTGAACTCAATCAAGCGTTCACATTCTGTAAACTGCGCGTCGCTGAGGCGATCAATGCGACTCGAGGTGGAATGATGCTCGCACCTGGAGGACTCGCTTACTACGCCGCCGCCTGGTGTAACGATAATGCAGAGTATTCAGGTCCCTTTTTCCCATTCCTTGGCGATCAAAACGGCAACCAGGCAGCACTCGACACGTATCGCTTGTTCCAAAAACACATGAAGCCAGACTACAAACTCATTCCTTCCTCCCTCTACTCCGAAGGAATTGGCCTGGGTGGCGCGGATGGCGATCGAGGCGATGCTGCGATGTATGCCTACGGATGCGCACGCTTCTGCCTTGCTCGCGGCAATAAAGCGATCGCAATGGAACTCTGGCCAGCGATCGCTTGGTGCTTGGAATATTCTCGCCGCCAAACCACCGCTGATGGCGTGATCGCGTCTAACACTGATGAGTTAGAAGGCCGCTTACCCACGGGCAAGGCCAATCTATCAACTTCGTGTCTTTACTACGGCGCGTTGCGTGCCGCAGCAGATCTCGGACGAAGTTTGGACTTCAAAAATGAATCCAAAAACTACGATGAACAAGCCGACATTATGGCCAAGACGATTGATAAATATTTTGGAGCAACGGTCGAGGGCTTCGAGACCTACCGATATTACGCAGGTAACGATGTGCTACGCTCATGGATATGTTTGCCTCTATGCATGGAATTGAAAGAACGCCGAAACGGCACGATCGCCGCACTTTTCTCAAAACGCCTTTGGACATCCGACGGCTTAGCATCGCAAGCTGGTGATTTAGCCTTCTGGGACCGCTCGACACTCTATGGTCTGCGCGGAGTCTTGCAAGCGGGTGAGACAAAAACGGGTATGAGCTACCTAACAAAATACACACATCGACGATTGTTAGGTGATCACGTCCCCTACCCGGTCGAAGCGTGGCCTGAAGGTGACCAACGACACTTATCTTCCGAGAGTGGACTCTATTGCAGGATCTTCACGGAGGGTCTGTTTGGAATCCGCCCCACGGGACTCAACAGTTTTCGTTGCACCCCTCGTCTTCCTGAAGGATGGCCACGCATGGCGTTGCGCTCAGTGCGAGCCTTTAACAACAACTTTGATATCGTGGTCGAAGCCAGAGGAAAGAACCTGCACCTAACGATAAATCAAGAAGGTCGTGCTGTAGCGGAACACGATCTCGCCCATGGCGAATCCGTAGATATTCATTTACAATAATCCTTCAATGACCAGATGGCTGGTTAAATCGTCCGCCTACAGAAGCAAATGATTAAGTTCGTCACCATACATCGGGTGGTACCGTCAAACCAACACGGAACTGCGAGATGAATTCAATCGACGCTAGGATACCTACTTCGCTTCTGGACAAAGCGCCCACACGTCTTAGTTTTGAGTCGACTTAGATCTTACTCATGGAATCCCCACACGACTTCAAAAATCAACTCCCTCCCGATGACGTCGCCGCAATCGACGAACTCGGTAAAACCTATCAAGCATTCCGCAAAGAACTTGCAAAAGCCATCGTCGGTCAGGATGAAGTCATCGAGCAATTGGCTATCTGTCTCTTCGCGCGTGGTCATGCCCTGTTAATGGGGGTTCCCGGACTGGCTAAAACACTGTTAGTTTCATCCGTCGCACAGACTTTTGATCTTTCTTTTAACCGCATTCAGTTTACACCTGATTTGATGCCGGCAGACATCACCGGCACCGACATCATCCAAGAAACTGGTATCGGCGGTCGGCGCGAATTTCAATTTATCAAAGGTCCTGTCTTCGCCAACATTGTCCTAGCCGACGAAGTCAACCGCTCACCTGCAAAAACTCAATCCGCAATGCTTGAGGCAATGCAGGAAAATAAAGTCACCGTGCTCGGTCACACTTACACGCTACAACCACCTTTTTTCGTTCTAGCAACACAGAACCCGATCGAGCAAGAGGGCACCTACCCGCTACCAGAAGCGCAACTCGACCGATTCATGTTTCTCATCGAAGTAGGTTACCCTTCCCCAAGTGAGGAAAAAGAAATCGCGCGCTCCACCACTGGAACATCACGTCCAGTACTTAACCATCTGCTAGATGGAGCAAAAGTGATCGCCTTTCAACAACTCGTCCGCCGTGTCCCTGTGCCCGATCATCTCTACGACTACGCGGTGAAAATTGTACGCAGGACCCGCCCTAACGAACCTGAATCGCCGCAATGGATCAGAGACACCGTCAGTTGGGGGGCTGGACCACGTGCCGTGCAGTATTTAATCCTAGGCGCCAAATCCCGTGCCGCCCTTCGCGGTGCTTATATGGCTTCACTCGAAGACTTGGAGGCCATCGCGTCCTCCGTGCTGACTCACCGCGTTATCACTAATTTCTCCGCAGAATCCCAAGGAATGACTTCGAAGAAAATTGTTGAGCGACTGATCAAGGAAATGAAAGAATTATGATAGATTGCGTCTTGAAACACTCATTCAATGAAAAAATCCGATTCTATCGTCTGGGTAAAAAAACGCCTCGGACCTAATCGATCCATTCAAGGAGAAAAACCATGAGCCGCTCCTTCATCGACGATGCCCTACTCTCTCGCCTCGCCTCGCTACCCATCAAGGCACGGGCACCCATGCTAGGTAACGTCGCGGGCAAACACCGCTCACCCCACCGGGGTTCGTCAGTCGAATTTGCTGAATATCGAAAATACGTTGCGGGCGATGACACCCGCCGACTCGATTGGAAAGCCTTTGCTCGATCCGATCGATTTTACATCAAGGAGTTCGAAGCAGACACAAATTTACGTGCCTATTTTGTCGTCGATGCCTCCGGCTCCATGAACTTTGCCAGTGATAGTGGAACTAAAATTCACCTCGCCCGCCGCATCGCAGCATCGCTTGCCTACTTGTTAGTCAACCAAGGTGACTCCGCTGGACTTTCGATCTGCACAGACAAGCTCCACCTCGAAGTTCCACCCAGCCGCCGCGCCGCTCATCTGGAGCGCTTTTTTTCTACCCTTGAGAATGTCAAGCCCTCTGGAGAAACTGGACTCATCCAAGCGCTTCACTCCATCGCAGAAAAAATCAACCAACGCTCCTTCGTCGTCATTCTCTCGGATTTTTTCATTGATACCGCTACCCTTGGCAATGCGCTACAACACCTCCGGTACCGTAAACACGACGTCTCCGTATTCCACCTGATGGATCCACTTGAACTCACATTCCAGTTTGACCGCCCACACCGCTTCATCGATCTCGAAGACGGAACCTCCATCGTCGCCGAACCGAATCTCATCGCGGACGAGTACAAGTCTGCGCTTCGTGATTTCCTAACAAAAGTTCGCACCAAGTGTCACGAAGCCGCTGCCGACTATCAACTCGTCACCACAGACACGCATTTAGAACCACTATTGCGCGACTTTATCACCGCAAGGTTGCCAAAGTCTAAGCATTAAACCTCTCGCTTCTTTTCGTTTGGAAATAATACTTAAGAATTAGTGCTTTAAAGATGCTTTTCCTCAAACCACTTCTGCTCTGGGGTCTCATCGCGGCAAGCATCCCGGTGTTGATTCACATGATCAACAAACAACGCCACAAGACGATTCCGTGGGCAGCAATGCAGTTTCTACTCAAAGCCACCCGAGAGTCACGTGGCAAAAAAAGACTACGTTACATCCTGATTCTAACTTGCCGCGTGCTGGCCATCGCCGCGCTGGTATTCGCTGCGGCACGACCTATTGTTTCAGGTCTCATCGGCTGGGGCGGCGGTTCTATCGATACGGTAGTCCTGCTGCTAGACCGCTCGGCTTCTATGGAATCAACTCCCAATGATGGCATGAGACCACGTCGCCAAATCGTCATCGAAAAAGTCCGCGAGGCGATGGCTAGCTTGGGTGGCGCACGTTTGATCTTAATCGACAGTGCTAGTGGGAAACCCCAAGAAGTGCCTTCACCCGAAACACTTGGTGACCTCGCTGCTACCTCGGCGACTGACACCGCTGCGGACTTTCCCGCGCTACTATCCCGCGCGGTTGAATACCTATCAGAAACTTCAGGACGATCCGAAATCTGGTTAGCATC
>VFJU01000212.1 GCA_009885905.1 Verrucomicrobiota bacterium | reverse complement strand
GCGTAACGAGAAAACCGGTAGTGCAACCCCCGCACCTCGGAATAAAGACGCGTCGTCTCGTCGGTAACATTCGTCCTCCACCTTTGTCCACTGACGGGGTGAAAGCGTCCGAACAGGAATTCGGCGGTTCTCGCCCTGCTCGAGGCTTGCCACACCATTCAACTTTAGGTCGAACAAGCCATATTTGTATTCTACGACCTGATCCTCCGGGAGAAACAAATGCACTTGCCACACATTCGCCGAGGTTTCGATCAAAGGTACCGCAGAATGCCAGTTCCAGCCACCGATTTCACTCACACTACCGATGAGGCAAGGTACTTTTCCTGGTGGCACCGCTGACATCCGCAATTGAAACGCATGATTCGAATTTTTCGGGGTCGCCAAGTTCTTAAATGATCGATGGACTGGAAGCAGTGCGAGAAACGCGTTGCTTTCAAAAGCGAAGTCCACGGTCCCTGCCGAACACCAAGTAACCAGCATGAGAACCGAATCGTAAGCCATCATGTCTATTCTGGCGTTACGTGGAATGTGCCACTCGTCTAACTTAAACTCAGCAGCTTGGCGGAGTTGATAGTAATATTTTAATTCTAACTGATATCTCCCTGTGACATTGATGCTAGTTTCCCACTGCTCATTATTGATCCACTGAAGTGGCAAGACTCGCTCAGAAAAGACTCCGTCCTTATCGAAGCATCCCGCGCATTTGAGCCAAAGCGATTGCCCCGGAACAGTCTGATAATTGAGGCGAAAAACGATTTTCATGAGTGCTTACTCATTGCAGAGATTCAGGAAATTTTACGCTTATTAGACTGGTGGACCCCATCAAAAAACCACTTAGCCTTGCGAGGCTTTTTGCAAGCGACGCAAGCTTTCGACGGCGGCACCACTTGAAATCATTTCACGAGAAATCTCAATTCCATCACTCATCGTCTCCGCCAACCCTGCGCACGCGATCGCGGCACCCGCATTCATCAACACCATGTCTCGCTTGGGCCCAGTCTCGCGGCCTGACAGGATCGCCTCCAGAATCACAGCATTCACTCGGGAGTCTCCACCTTGCAGGTCTTCCACCCCAGCCAGGTTGAGGCCGAAGTCACTCGGACTGACTTCTTGATCGATGCTCGCGCCTAACACACCAGATTTACAAATCCGCGTTGCACCCATCAGGCTGATTTCGTCGACAGAGTGCCCATCCGCAGTGGTACCGTGAACCACCCAAGCATTCTTGCGTCCGAGACGTTGTAGGATTTCCGCAAATGCTGGACACAGATCTCTCGAAAAAACTCCGACGAGTTGGCACTCCGGGCGAACTGGATTCAACAGCGGGCCGATTAAATTAAAAATCGTTTTCACCCCACGCGAGGCGAGCGATTTGCGCACCGAGACAACCGCCTTGAATGCGGGATGATAGATCGGTGCAAACATGAAACCTAGGCCCGCTTGTTCGACGCACTTTCTGAACTCGTCTGCCGATAAATCGATACGAATGCCTAACGCTTCGAGGACGTCCGCGCCACCGCTTTTGGAGGTGATTCCACGGTTGCCATGTTTTACAACGACGGCACCCGCAGCGGCGGCGATGAACATGGCGGTGGTAGAGACGTTGAAAAGATCGAGCTGATCACCGCCCGTACCGCAAACGTCGAGTGTGGGACCGGCTAAATCTAACAATTCTAGTTGGGGGTCAACCGCCTGTTTCAGAAATGCTTCGACGAAACCCGCGATTTCATCTGGAGTTTCTCCCTTGATAGCAAGCGCTTCTAGCAGACGTTCCTTTTTTTCATCTGGAACTGCCGAGTCTAACAATATATCTGCAGCCACTCCCACTTGATGCGAAGTTAGATTTTGTTTCTCCGAGAGATGGCAAATCAAAGCGTCCATGGCGGAAGCTAAAGTCTACAGTCGAGTACGACCAGAACGAACCTTGAAATCCCACCAGAAGTGGCTGTCCAAAGCACGCGCTGGCGGCAGAGCGTGCCGCACTCCGGACTGCGCGAAGCTCTGCTCGCGCCGAGGGCAGCTCCGGCTCTGCCGGATGTGGCGCGGAGCTCTTCCTGC
>VFJU01000168.1 GCA_009885905.1 Verrucomicrobiota bacterium | reverse complement strand
GCAGGTGAAAGTTGGGCCGAAGGAGCGCGGCGGTGATCAGTACGTCGTCGGATGCATTGGGGTTCGACCAGACAAGTCCGACTCTCCCATGCTGGTCCCAGAATGGCTTGTCTTGGGTGTAGGATGCTACGGTGGGCATAACGACGGGGTAGAAGGTAATTCGTTTTCGAATTTTCGGCAAGGTTGGTTTGTCGTGCCGGGAAAGTGACTTCTTCGGGAATTTTCTTTTGCTAGTCATGACCATTCACGCCGATGGCGACAAGTGGGCGGACCACGGCGGGTCAGCCCTACCACCGACCACCGAGCTATCTCATTTCAGGTTTCAGGTTTCAGCTCTCAAGTTTCATCTTTACCTTCGCTCACACTGGCACCACCAGCCCCTCCCCCTCGGCGAGCTTTTTTTGGTTCCCGTCGAAGGTCAGGAAGTGCGTTGCCTTCAGCTTTAAGGCACTCGCGACGTGCAGAATGTCGAATCCTCGATGCCCTTCCGCCAAGGTGCGAAGGGATGAGAGACGTTTGGCCTCATCGACGACGTCCGCCAGATTGGAGGTGGCAACAATCAAACGGCCTTGGGCAACCGCCGCTTCAAAGCCAGACCAATACCGAGCGGCCGACCCAACTGGGATCGCTTTGCGAAATTCAGAAAACCGCAGGGCGTTTCCAAATTCAAAATGCGTCAGGCTGTTCAAATGCAGCGCCCTGGTGTTCTGTGCTGCCCATGCCACAGCCTTGGGACTGTGGGCATCGTTCCCGTAGAGCGAAAAGAGGAAGCTGGTATCGCAGGCGATTACCATCTGCCGCCAGCCTCCGCGAGGATTTCAGCTGATTGCTCAGCACTCAAAACGTGATCCCCGCTTCGATCCCGCAAAACCTCGGGACTGGAAGCCCAGTCGACCACTTGAGCCGTCTGGGCGGTTTCCGGGCTCAGTCTGGCGATCACGACGCCGCGCTGGGTGATGAGCACATCTTCTCCTGCACTCACCCAGCGGAGCACACTGGTGTAGCGGTTTCTCAAATCTCGAACCGTTGCCATTTTCATTGTAGCACAATAGTGTAGCCGTATTTTCCTGCTGTCAAATCGAAAATCCTGCGAGGTATCTGGAAACGGGCTCTCCGGGGTCGGCGCAAAAATGGGGTCAGGGTGCAAATCTTGACAAAATTACCCCGTTTCTCATTCGCGGCACAACCGCGGTTAAGAGCTCCGCCCCGCATCCGGCAGAGCCGGAGCTACCATCGGCGCGAGCAGAGCTTCGCGCACTCCGGAGTGCGGAGCGTCGCCCATAGTCTATACCGTTCGCTCCCCTTTCGCCGGTTCCCCCGGAGGTGGAACCCTACCTTTCGCGCACTCTTCGCACTTGAACCATTCACGCCGATGGCAACAAGTGGGCGGACCACGGCTGGCACAGCCCTACCGTTTTGAAGCGAAAGAGACTAAAAATTTAGAGATAAATCTTTGACATTTATTTTTTTGAAAATAAAACTCTCGGGCGTAACGGTTAGTTTCCCCTTCTAGCAGCCCCCAAAAAAGCCTCACCCTCACTTCATTCACATGATTTATTCTGCGCTGTTTTTATTGCTGGTCACTTGCCTGCAGGCTTTTCCACCGGCTCCCTGTTACACGCTCTACGGCGTGGTGCGCGACCAAGTCGGGCAGACGGTTACGGCCGAGGGCGCGGAGATCGTCTTGCTCAAGGGTGGGGTGGAGGTCGGTCGCACGCCGATCACTTCCAGCCGGATCGATC
>VFJU01000499.1 GCA_009885905.1 Verrucomicrobiota bacterium | reverse complement strand
TGACAGAATTACCCTTCAGGTCTCCGCGTCCCAAGCCTGAATTCAAAGAGCAAAGACACGACGGAGAGAATATTTTGATTATTTTTGTCTCTTACGATTGTCAAAACTTGGCAGGCTACCATCGCACTGCAACTCACGCTGCCCAAGGACGCCGCAAGGAATTCTACCGCCTCAGAAACAAATGAATCATTCAAGACCGCTTTTGTTGATGCTAGCTCTAAGCGGCGCGTCTACGTTGGCCAACGCCGCGCCAGTCACCTTGCTTAATCCCAACTTCGACGCCGTCACACAGACCTACAAGGGCGGCTATCCTGGAACTGTTACTTTGGCGTCAATTGCAGTGACCGCGGCAGGTTACAATGCCTCCACCTTTGGCGATGGTGTTTCTTTGAATGGCACGGGCTTTACATCAAACTGGTCGGATACCACGGCAGAAACGGGATTTCTTAACGCCAGCACCTATTTTGGAACGCCAGTCGGCTGGCTGGGTGTTGGAGCAACCAATGCAGTTGGCTACCAAGCGCTGGGCGCGAATTACATGGCCCTGAAACCTAGTGCCAGCGTGGTTGACTTCGCCGGCTATACGGTGGACAGCTCAGTCGTTTCGCAGCTCACCGGTGCGACGATTCAAGCCAACACGAAATACACGCTTACCTACTTGTTAGGCAGTCGCAACGCAGCCCCGCCGAGCGCTCCCGGCTACCTGCAGGGGACGTCGGTGAAGTTGACCGCGGATACCACCAGCAACACCGCACCCGCAAATGGAAACTGGGCGCTACAGACCTTCGTCTATGATACCAGCAAGACTGCGAATGTCGGATTGGTCGGCCAAGCCCTCACCGTGGGCTTCACCGGCGGAGCAGGGACCAGCATTGTCTTTGATAACGTGACTCTGGACGCGACTCCCATCTCGAATTCAATCACCATTCTGCCACCGAGGATGCGCGGCATCAGCACCTCGGACGTGCATCTTAAGGCGGATCTCTTCGCGCTGTTGGCTCAAACGGACGCAAACGTCATCCGTCTCGGCTTCAGCGTGGATTCTATCAATCCGAGTCCAGCCACAACTCAAAACCCGCTGGCTCCCTATGCCACAAATTTAGCAACTCTCGATGCCGCTCTGCCGCTGGCCCGGGCGGCGGGCATCAAGATCATTCTCTGTGCGGCGGAGACGTATGGCTGGAACAGGAATGTGTTTCTGGGCAGCTCAGCCGACCTCGCGACTTACCGCGCCCACCTAACAACCTTCTGGACGGCCATGGCTCAGCGCTATCTCAACGAGCCGGCCATTGTTGCTTACGACGTTTTGAACGAACCAGTCACCGACTATTTCTCTCAAGGGGCATGGTATTACAACGTCATGCCGGCGGCGGTCGCTGCCATACGCAGTGTGAATTCCAACATCTGGCTGGTGATCGAATCGGAGTATCAGGGGCAGGCAGGGACTTTCAACGAGATGCCGGTGCTCAATGACCCCTATATAATCTATAGCTTCCACATGTATGCTCCGGCCAGCTATACCGGCCAGGGAGTTGGTAGTTACACCGGTTATCGCCCGACCTATCCGGGAACCAATTCCATTTGGGGGCCGGCGGACCCTAACTCGGTTTACACCTACTGGGACAAAGAATCGCTTCGTAACGCGATGAGCACGGAAATCAATTTTTCTCAGGCCCATCCAGACAAGCGCATCCTGGTAGGGGAATTCGGCGCACTCCGCTGGGCTTCCGGCGCGGACAAATGGCTGAGCGACTGCATCGAACTCTTTGAAGAGTATGGCTGGGATTGGTGCAACCACTCGCCTTCGGGCTGGAATGGGTGGAACGCCACCTATAGCACTGATATCAATGACCCGGCCTATATAAGCCTCGCTCCCGACGGCGGCGACCGCGGGGCTCGTTGGACGGCTCTGGCAAAGGGTTGGGCGCTCAATGCACCCGCGCCCTTCACGATGGACATCCGCCTCGGAGATCTGGTGAATTGGACGGCGACTAATCCTAACAGCACCTATCAGCCCCAGTGGTCGCAGAACCATCTCACCTGGACGGATCTCGGAACCGCCATCCTCGGCAACTCGATTTCCTCTGTATTCCATGCACTCGGATCGCCATTCTATCAGGTAGTGGAGACCACGACGGCCCTCCCCAGTGCGCAGGTCATTCTGCCAGCTACCGCTGCACCCGGCCTTGAAATCTCGTGGAAAACCGAAATCGGCTCGAACTATCAGGCGCAATCGTCAAGCGGCCTCAGCAACTTTGTGAACATCGGACCACCGATCATTGGCGATGGCAACCGAGCGAGACTAACCGACTTGCGAACGACTCCAGTCAAGTTTTACCAAGTGAAGAAGTCGACTTCTCCCTAAAAAATCCGGTCGGAGAGAGTGTCGGTCGTAGTCATTTGCCTTCGGTTGTTGTCAACCCAAGGGCGGGAATCGGGAAACGTACCGGTCCGTGAATGGCTGCTTGGACTTCCGTTGCCCGATAAAAATTGATCGGCGCGGACATCCTCGCCGTTCCGTGGAAGTGGCCAAATTTGGGCGTAACGATGCTCGTAAGATCGGAAACTTCCGATCTGGCCGATCTGGCCGGGCTGGTTCTGGACCTCTTGAAATGTCGGCCTCCGGAAGGGAAGATGGAGATGGGTGCGGAAAAAATAGGGTCAGGTTACGCATTTCAACAATCCCAGCATTTCACGCCGCATGAGGTTGCACCTCGTGGCTGATTCTCTTGGTCGGTTCATACAGCTTGCAATTCTCCTCCACCATCCCCATGGTTTACTCATGAAAGAATTAATCACGATTGATCCGGCGATCTGCAACGGACGCCCTGTGGTGAGGGGAACCCGCATTACGGTGCAAACCGTGATGGAGTTCCTGGCCGCGGGAGACACCGTTGAGGATGTTCTGGAGGAATATCCGGCATTGACCCGCGAGGATGTGTTAGCCTGCATGGATTGGGCGTCGCGTTTGATGGCGAATCACTTTCAAATCGCCGCTCTCGCGTGAAGGGCTTTCTGCT
>VFJU01000417.1 GCA_009885905.1 Verrucomicrobiota bacterium | reverse complement strand
TCGCGGAAAAATCGTGGTTTGCGGGGTCGGGAAGTCGGGAAATATCGGTCATAAAATCGCCGCCACTTTTAACTCCACGGGAGCCACCGCCGTGGTCATGGATTCGCAAAATGCGGTTCATGGCGACCTTGGCCTGCTTTCTGACGGGGATGCGGTGATGTTGCTTTCCTACTCTGGCGAAACTCGAGAACTGATCGATCTACTGCCATTTATCAAACGCTTCGCCGTGCGGATTATTGCTCTAACTGGCAGCCCTAGTTCGACACTTTCCCGCTTCAGTGAAGTGACATTGGACACGTCGGTAGAGAGAGAGGCATGCCCGTTAAATCTAGCGCCAACTTCGTCTTCCACGGCCATGCTAGTGATGTGCGATACCCTAGCAATGGTTTTGTTAGAATCACGTGGCTTTACCGAAAAAGATTTCGCTAGATATCACCCAGGTGGTTCGCTGGGCCGAGCGCTACTCACATTAGTTTCCGACATCATGAGGGTCGACGCAGAGTTACCAACGGTGTCAGAGGATGAAAATGTCTTCGCGACACTCGATGCAATGAACCGTGCAAGAGCCGGTGCCTGTTTGATTCTTGATAACGCCGGTGGCTTGGCGGGAATCTTCACTCACGGCGACTTCGCCCGCAGCTTCCGTAATGATCCACTGTTAGGTGAAAAGCCAGTGGCGAATTTAATGACTCGGCAACCAATCACGGTGAGATCGGACGCTCTGGCGGTGGAAGTTCTTAATGCTATCGGTGACAACCGGATCGATGATATTGTGGTGCTGGATGCCGACGGAAAACCAGTCGGGCTGATTGACACTCAGGATTTGGCGCGATTGAAGATCGTTTGAAGCGACGTGAACTTGGAAGTTTTTAAAGTTCACGACTAACAAATTTCAGTACCAAAAAAAACCGCACTCGTTGATGAGTGCGGTTTTTGAGAGATCCAGAAAGCTTAACGCTTGGAGAACTGGAAGCGTGCACGTGCACCTGGCTGACCTGGCTTTTTGCGTTCCTTCATCCGTGGGTCACGGGTGAGGAATCCAAGTGGCTTAATCACCTTGCGATTTTCGGGATCCACTTGAGTGAGTGAACGAGAAATCGCGTGGCGAATGGCAATTGCTTGAGACTGCTTGCCGCCGCCTTTGACGACGACGTTTAGGTCAAACTTGTTTGAGAGCGAAAGCGCGAGGAATGGAGCAAGAACATTGTTCTGAAGCTCGATGGTGGGAAGATATTCTTCGAAGCTGCGCGAATTGATGACGATCTGGCCGGTGCCTTCGGTCATCCAGACGCGAGCGACAGCGGTTTTGCGGCGGCCAGTGGCGCTTTGTGTGGTGGTGGCGGTCATTTTCAGGAAATTTTAGTTAGAAATGATTAGCGAACGGCGTGGGCGACAGGCGCTTGCGCTTCGTGTGGGTGAGACTCACCAGCATAAACCTTGAGCTTGCCGAACTGGGCGCGGCCGAGACGTGTCTTCGGGACCATACCCCAGACAGCGCGCTCTACGAGGAGAATCGGGCGACGCTCGCGGACGATCCGAGGCGTTTCTACTTTTTGTCCACCGACATAGCCGGAGAAGCGGGTGTAAATCTTGGAAGTCTCCTTGGTGCCGGTGAGGACAACTTGGTCGGCGTTGATGACGATGACAAAATCACCCGTATCAACGTGGGAGGTGAAAATAGGCTTGTGCTTGCCGCGGAGGAGGCGCGCGGCCTCAACAGCGACCTGACCGAGGACCTTGCCCTTGGCGTCGATCACATACCATTTGCGCTCGACTTCATGCGGCTTGGCGGAAAACGTCTTCATGTGCTTGTATAAAAATGCCTTCGAACACGCAGCGTGTGCGAAGGGGTGGGGAAACTAGTGACCGAGTTTCTGGGTGTCAATCGGGAAATCTCAAGAATTTCCGAGTTTGCGAATTGAACGGGTTTTCGCCCATTCGACGGTCGATTTTGATCCATACCGCGATACCAGTCGCAACCTCGCACGAGAGAACTTCGCATAAACAAAAGAGGCTGCACTCAAGTGCAGCCTCCAAAGATTTGTCATGTGTGAAACCGGGGACCTCTCCCCTCGACAAGGAAAGAATGTAAGATTCCCCTCAGTCTGTCATGTCACTAAATAATGGGACATGCCCAAGTTTACTCGCGCGGCGGTCAAATCCACTTTACTGGCCTTGTTTCGCCGTCGCCTTGAGGCGGAGAGCATTGAGGGCGATGAATCCGGTGGCATCGTCTTGATTGTAGGCTTCCTCTTGGCCTCCCTCCATGGTGGCGACTGCTTCGGAGTACATGCTGAAAGGCGACCGGCGACCGGCTTGCATGACGTTGCCCTTATAGAGCTTCATGCGGACTTCGCCCGTGACGGTTTTTTGAGTCTCGGTGACGAGAGCTTGAATGGCGACGCGCTCGGGCGCGAACCAGAATCCATTATAAACCAATTGTGCGTATTTTGGGATTAAGCTGTCACGGATGTGCATAGATTCGCGATCGACCACGAGAGTTTCGAGGTCGCGGTGAGCGGCTAATAAAATCGTTCCACCAGGAGTTTCATAAATGCCGCGAGATTTCATACCCACGAAACGGTTTTCCACGATGTCGACGCGTCCGATGCCGTTGCGGCCACCTAACAAATTAAGTACACGCATCACTCCGTAAGGTGTTAGAAGAGAATACCCATCTTGTTGGCCAGTGGATTTTACGTCACCTAGCTCGTCGAGTAGCGCCGAAATATTTTCGTGTTTTAGTCCGATAGCGTTGCCTTTTTCAAAAAGAATTTCAATGTATTCGGCTTTGTCTGGAGCATCCTCAGGGGAAACAGAAAGCACATACATGTCGGCATCTGCTGGCGTAGTAGCATCATACCACGGGTCTTCCATCGCGCCAGCCTCGAAAGATATATGGAGTAGGTTGCGGTCCATCGAGTAGGGCTTTTTCATCGAAGCCTTGATAGGAATATTATTAGCCTCAGCATAAGCGATCATTTCGGCACGACCCGGAAATTCCTTGCGAAACTCAGCGTCTCGCCATGGCGCAATACATTTGACGTTAGGCGCTAAAGCCGCAGCCGAGAGTTCGAACCGAACTTGGTCGTTGCCCTTTCCAGTGGCTCCGTGGGCGATGGCATCCGCCCCTTCAG
>VFJU01000093.1 GCA_009885905.1 Verrucomicrobiota bacterium | reverse complement strand
TTGCATTTCAAGGCCTCATCTTAGCCATGGTCTTCACCATATTCATGTGGGTATTGGCTTATTTTAAAAGACGTGAAGCGATTTGTCCGCTCTGCAAAGGCACACCGCTCTTGGACTGCGGAGCGATTCCTCATTCCAAGTCCAAGAAAATATTTCCATTTAATCGAGGCATCACGTCCACTTTCTCGGTCATTACGAGACAAAAATTTTGTTGCATGTATTGCGGAGCCGAGTTCGATCTTCTTAAGAATCCAAAGCGTCACCGCGGGACTAAGGTCGACATTTACAAGTGAGTTTAGGCTTAGGATTTCACCAAGCAGACGTGCCTCTCAGCCATCGTCCAAGCGATTTCAGGAACCAGTTCACGCCAACGCGCATCATCGGCGGTGATCATCCGGCAGACATCCCGACTCGTGTAGGTTAGCGACTGGTTATCTGCGCAAGGAATCCCAGCGATAAGGCCGTTGCTGAGAAAATGCTGGTAGAGGTGCACGCTGTTTTTAGGTGCAAGAAACGTCTCGGCGGTGACCAGTTCGCCATTTTTCCGGTTCTTCCATGGGAAAACAAGCAGAGTGACCCCCTCCTTGAAAAGACGACCAAAGGATTCCAATAATCCACCTGCTAGATTTTCTGACCACTTGGCTTTAAATAACTCATTAAGCAGACCAATACTCAAAATAATGCCAATCGGCTTACTCGTGTAACGATGAAGAAAAGCCGTAATCCGATGGAACTCCGACAAGCGCGAAACCAGAACTGTTTTACCGAGGGCTTGCAGGGCATCCGCCCGATCCAAAAAATCCACCAATTCCACTCCCTTACCCCGCAGCAGATTGTGAATAGAAATTTCGCATAATTCGATTGCTGTTCCGCAATCATCGCTGCTCAAGGATTCTACAAAGCCGGCGCGAGCTTGATCAAGCATCTCGAGATGCACATTCATCACTGGAGCAAAACTTCCACGTAGCAACATGACTGGTTTCCGATAAAGCGCTTCGGCAGGTTGAACTACCTCACCGCTCGGTAAGAACATCGTTGCCTCGGTTAGACCACTTTCGACAAGCTGCAAAGCACACAATCGATTATCGAAAAAACCATAGCCATGACCTGCGAACTTCAACAAATCCACTTCGACTCGTCCCGCCACAAGATTATCCACCAACGAAGCGACGAATTTCTCTAAATTTCCACGGTGGTTGAATGCCGAGTGAATCAAATTCACGCCCACAGTTCCAAGCGCTTCCATCTGGTCGATGGTGCGGAGATCCAGTAACCTAACATGCAAGATAATATCGGAGGGGGGGTCTCCTGGTTTCATCTGAAATCTTACGCCGAGCCAACCGTGACACTCACCATCATCTTTCCAACCCCGAGCACGGACTGTATTACAGAACGAAAAAAAAGTGGTTTCACTACCCCGTTTGGGTCCTAAACGCTCGAGCAATATTGAGTACTCGTGATCTAACATCGAAGTGAGACGCGGCGCTGATACGTAGCGCTCCGCATGCCCGTAGATGGCATCACTCATGGTCATGTCGTAAGCGGATATGGTCTTCGCCACCAGACCCGCAGTACCAGATGCGCGGAAGAACCAATTCGCAGTCTCTTGCCCAGCGCCGATCTCAGCAAAAGTGCCATAGACTAACGGATCGAGATTCAGCTCCAATGCCTTTTCGTAAGTGGTCATCGTTACGGCCTCTCCTTTTTTTCAATCCACCCCTCAGTTACCAAGTCAACAATTTCGACTTGGGTGTCGTTCTTCGAATTGAGCGGAAATTTTAAACCTAGTGTCACCGGTAAATTATTTTCGTCTTGGTTGGGTCGCAAATGATTATCCAAAGCCGAACCCCTCTCCACATAGCCGTAGAATGTATAAGTTGAATCGGCCGACCTTAACGAATAAGACTGCCACTTTTTTTCATCCAAAAATTCAAAGTTATAGTACTCCACCGGTGACAAATATACGCGAAAAACATGCCGCGTTGTGGGTTGAGTGGATTGAAATTCTTTCCAAGAAATGTCTGACCAACCAACCCAACTCTCCCAGTCGATTTTCATGCCTTGGGGAGTGATCTCAATATTAACGGTCTTGTCTTCGTGTTGAGAGGTTAAAACAGGCACTGAGACAAAATCGCCATCGATTGTTAAACCTCCGTTCACATTGAACGTCGTTAAACCTAGTGTTGGAATTTGACCGTCCTGATAGAGAGTACGCATCCGTGATTCTGCAGTTTCAGGATTTCGAACTAAACCCATGACATCTTCCACACGGGTTGCTGCCATAAACTTCCTCACAAGCGGTTCTGCTTGAGCTAGAATCGTAGCTTCATCAATGTGAAGTCCTGCCGATTCTTGATCTATCGGTTTACTTTTCGGATCAACCGTTTTTTTAGCAACGACCTGCGGTGCTTTCATGATCATAGGAACGGTGATGCTTGCAACAATCACGGAGAACAAAAAACCGCCAAGCACCAACATCTTGCGCATCTTTGTTTTTTCACCCCTTCGCATCCGTGGGTTAGTAGGCTCTTGCTCCCAGTCATGCGCTACCACTGCGCCTGCCTTTTTCCGCCGGCGTTTGTTAGTACCCTTTGGTTTGGCCTCGGGATCGATATCCAATGGAATTTCAAGCTTCACGGGTGCCATCAGAGGCGGTGTGATATCGCTCAACGTGGGGATTTTCAGCAACCGACGGCAGCTTGGGCACACGATGCCTTGCCCGTCATGATCCCGGGGAATACGGAATACAAAACGACAATCCGGACAAACATATCCACTCCAACGCCGGGCATTTTCCATCGTCTCAGACACGAGAACATCTTGCCCTGTCAGCAACCGACACTGCAAGCTTTGCCGATTGGAAAAATTCGAAACACATCAAAAAATTCCCACTCTCCAACAGATCAAATCTCATTCACCGGCAAGTTCGTCACTTCATCTCGAACTTTTTCCGCAAGTGCGGTCGAAAGATAGCGCTCTGTGGATGAGCACCCGATGGTAACAATCCGCTTGCCCTTGAACTCAGGCCGCTTGGCGATTTGCATCGCGCACCAAACGTTAGCCCCCGTGGAAATGCCTGCTGGCAAGCCTTCCAACTGCGCCAATGCTTGAGCTGTAGCGAACGCGTCTTCGTTAGAAACCAGAAGGACTTCGTCAATCACGGCAACATTTAAATTCTTAGGAATGAAACCCGCTCCGATCCCTTGAATCATGTGCGGACCCGGTGCTCCACCGGAAATGACTGGGCTGGCTGCTGGCTCGACAGCAAAAACTTTGACATCGCGGCGTGACTTTAGAACCTCGCCCACACCGGTGAGCGTACCACCCGTGCCAACGCCTGAGACAAATGCATCGACTTGGCCATCGGTGTCCCGCCAAATTTCTTCGGCGGTCGTCTCGCGGTGGACTTGTGGGTTTGCTGGATTATCAAACTGGCCGGGGCCAAATGAACCTGCTCCGTGTTCCTCGAGAAGCTTTTTTGCCATGGCAATGGCGCCATTCATGCCACGAGCACGAGGGGTAAGAACAATTTCAGCACCCAACAAGCGCAGCAACACTCGACGCTCAATCGACATACTCTCCGGCATCGTCAAGATGCAACGGTAGCCTTTCGAACGCGCGATAAATGCGAGAGCAATTCCAGTGTTACCCGATGTTGGCTCGATGATTAAACCACCGGGTTTGAGAGATCCGTCAAGCTCCGCCGCCTCGATCATCGCCTTGCCAATTCGATCCTTGACGCTGAAAAGTGGGTTGAAAAACTCAGCCTTCACGCAAATCTCAGCATCGAGACCTGCGGTGATGTGATTGAGACGGATCAGTGGAGTGTTGCCCACAGTGGCAACCATATTATCGGCAATGTTCATAGGATTGTATTTCGATTGGTAAAAACAATGTGGCAATTTCGAAGCATCCGAGTCAAGAACGAGGTACTTGTCGCATCATCCTAAATTTGAAAATCCGGCGTGCCAGAATCCAAGTGAAGACCACACTCGTATTGCTCGCCATCAAACCGACTGGATTCGGAATCTTCTTTGGCAGCGGGACGGGTGCTATGCCAATCCCCCATCGTGACAAATCCCTTCTCAGCGAGCGGGTGGCGCGGCAGTCCGTGTTGGTTAAAGTAGAGGTCAACTTGTGCATCCGCCCAATCCAAAATCGGATAGGCTTTCACGGTCCTTTTTTGTTGTTCCACGAATGGGCGGTCGATGCGGGTCTTGGACTGAGAGCGGCGCAAACCACTTAGCCAAATATCTGCCCCCGTCTCATGTAGCGCTCGGTTCATCGGCTCGATCTTGGTGAGTAATGCATATTGCTCCGCACCTCTTTTCCCGTTCTCCCAGAGATTTCCCCAGAGCGCTTTCATCCGCGCGGATGAAACTGATGGCTGATAGATTCTCAGATCGAGCTTCAAGCGCGAGGTCAACTGCTCGACGTACTGATAGGTTTCAGGAAATAGAAACCCAGTATCGATAAAAACCACTGGGATTTTAGGGGCGTGCTCATGAATCAGATGCAGCATCACTGCGGCTTGAAGCCCAAAGCTAGTGGACGCGACGAGGCGGTCACCGAGTTGCTCGTAAAGCAAACGCAACCGCTCGCCTGCACGCAACGGTGCAAGCAGATGCGACAGATTCTTCGGATCAATCTCCAAGGAATCCGCGTTGGCAGGATCGAGTTTCAGGGTTTGCATATTGGAAAACTAACACGAACAAATCAAATCGCAGCGACTGCTTCTGGCTTTAGATTTTTGTGAAAATCTGGACCCTGGATCGTTTCCGCGACATAGCCTTCGCGGATACAGAAATCACCAAAACGTTCGCCATCCTTGCGAGACTTTGCGTAATGCGTAAAGATAGGTGCGAGCAGAGGCTTTATCTCCGCTGAGACAATATTTTCCCGATAGAGCTTCGAGAGTCTCTGACCAGCAAAACCGCCTCCAAGATAAACATTGTAGCTGTCCGGACCACGTCCGACGAAACCGATCTCAGCGATGAAAGGACGAGCACATCCATTCGGGCAACCCGTCATGCGGATGGTGATCGCATCGTGTCGCAGACCATTTTGTTCGAGAGATCCCTCCAACTCCGTGATCAGGTCAGGCAGAAACCGCTCGGCCTCGGCAAGGGCTAGGCCGCATGTCGGCAAGGCGACACAGGCCATGGAATTAAGCCGAAGCGCGCTCTTCAAATGACTATCCTTGATTCCGTATTCGGCTAGGAGTTTTTCAATTTCAGGTCGTTTGGCGGGCGAGATATTGGCGATGATTAGATTCTGGTTCGCGGTAAGTCGGAAATCGCCGTCATGAATCTTTGCAATCTCACGCAGACCGGTACGCAGTGGGTATTGGGGCGTGTCGAGGACACGACCTCCTGCGATGTACAAGGTGAGGTGGGAGTTGCCATTCGTATCATCCACCCAGCCATAACGGTCGCCGTTGTCTTCGAAAATAAAACTACGAGTGGGACCAAGATCGTAACCAAGGTATTCGTTTAATTTTGCTAGAATCCATGCTGGGCCGTGGTCATCCACCGTGTATTTGAATCGCGAGTGTTTACGATCCGTGCGGTCGCCGAAGTCACGCTGCACGAGCACAACTTTTTCTGCGACGTCCACAACTTGCTCCGGCGTGCAGAATCCAATCACGTCGGCAATTCGTGGATAGGTGGCATCATTTCCGTGAGTCGAACCCATACCGCCACCGACCGCAACGTTGTAACCCACGAGCTTACCGCCCTCGACGATGGCGATGAATGACAAGCAATTCGCATAAATATCGACATCGTTAGAAGGTGGCACGGCGACCGTGATTTTAAACTTACGAGGCAAATAAGTTTTGCCGTAGATGGGTTCGAAATCCTCTTCGCTAGTCTTCACTTTTTCTCCATCTAACCATAATTCATGGTAGGCACGAGTTTGCGGCGTAAGGTGCGTGGAAATGTCTTGTGCGGCCTTGAGTGCTTGAGCGTGGACTTCTGAAAGATACGGATTCGGATTGCACATTACGTTTCGATTCACATCACCACAAGCGGCGATGGTGTCCATGGCAGCCTGATTAATCTCTGCGATGGTGCGCTTGAGATTTGTTTTGATAATTCCATGAAACTGAAACGCCTGACGCGTGGTCAGTTTGATCGTGCCGTTCGCGAACTCGGTCGCAAGCCGATCCGTTTCTAACCACTGGTGCGGACTCGCCACACCGCCCGGCACTCGAATACGGATCATGAACGAATAAGCCTTCTCTAACTTATGCTTGCGGCGCCCCGCACGAATGTCGCGGTCGTCCTGCTGATAGGTTCCGTGGAATTTGAGGAGCT
>VFJU01000184.1 GCA_009885905.1 Verrucomicrobiota bacterium | reverse complement strand
CAGCGGTTCGGAGTGGCACATAAGGAGAAATTCAAACAACTCTTCCGGCAAGTGGATGTACTAACACTTTCTGCCACACCCATCCCGCGGACGCTTTACATGGCGCTCATGGGCGCGCGTGACATGTCCACCATCGACACCCCACCCCCGAACCGAGTCCCAGTCTCCACCACGGTTTGCGCCTACGATGAAAGGATCATCCGAGACGCGATCCGCCGCGAGATGAAACGCGGTGGGCAGACTTTTTTCCTGCACAATCGTGTGAAAACCATCGACATGATGGCCGCCAAAATCCGCGAACTGGTCCCGGAAGCCAAGGTGCTCATCGGCCACGGCCAAATGGACAAGGACGATCTGGAAGTGGTCATGCACGCCTTCGTCAAGGGCGAGGCAGATGTCCTGTTAGCCACCACGATCATTGAGACAGGCATCGACATTCCTAACGCTAACACCATCCTCATCGACCGAGCAGACCGCTTCGGCCTAGCAGATCTCTACCAGCTCCGAGGCCGGGTGGGCCGCGCCGGAGAAAAAGCGTATGCCATCCTACTACTTCCACGCGACATGATGACCGTGGGAGACGCACGTAAACGCATCAATGCCATCAAAGAATACACCGCGCTCGGCTCTGGATTTAAGATCGCGATGAAAGACCTCGAGATCCGCGGGGCGGGAAATCTCCTCGGCACCAAGCAATCCGGTCACATCTCGCAGATCGGCTTCGAGCTTTATTGCCAGTTGCTCCGTCAATCGGTCGACCGCCTCAAGGGTCGTAAAGACACCCCACGCGGCGAGACGAGTTTCAAGGCAGATTTCATCGTCTTCAGCGAGACCGCCTACGCTCGTGAAGACCCCAAGCTTGTTCTCCCCGCATTCTTGCCCGCCGCATGGTTGGAGGAAACCAAAGTCCGTATCACCGCCTACCGAGAAATTTCCGAGGCCAGCACCGAGAAGGCTCTCAACGCGCTCGAAATCTCGTGGCGTGACCGCTTCGGCCGCATTCCAGATGCTGCCGCAAGATTGATTGAAATCACGCGGATCAAATCACTCGCCGCCGCGGAAGGCATCGCATCGGTGGAAATCAGTGGCCAGCGGCTCATGCTTCATCGCAACGGGGACTACATCCTATTGGAAGGTCGCAGGTTTCCCCGCTTGCAATCCGCAAGCCCCCAAGGAAAGCTCGCAGAAGCAACGACCTTGCTGAAAAACTTTTGAATTTCAAAACCACGCTCATGAACTTGCGCTCTGCTCTGCCACTGGTGTTCCTCACT
>VFJU01000547.1 GCA_009885905.1 Verrucomicrobiota bacterium | reverse complement strand
TGGCGATTCACAATATCGGGACGAGAGACCATTCCTAACAGACAAGGTGATGAGCCAAGGTGTAGGACGCTTGAAAAGGGTGCGAGGTTAGTTTGTCCTGCTAGATCAATGGTGCCGACAAGGCTGATTGGTTTAGCACCTGGTAGGGACGTGGCAAATTGGACACGGGATAATAAATCCATACCCGTGATGTCATCGACAGTTAGAGTTAGCATCTCTTTTAAAACGTACGGACTGACGAAAGACCACCGTCTGGATGAAGAATTTGACCAGTGAAAAACTTGGATGCATCCGAAAGGAGAAAAGCCACCAGTTGTGCAACGTCTTCCGGATTGCCGACCTGTTGGAGTGGATGGCGTTTGGCGGAGGCTTCTTTTTTGGCATCGGTGTTCAGCAATGCTCCAGCGAGAGGGGTATCCGTGAGGGACGGAGCGATGGCATTCACACGGATCTTGGGGGCGAGTTCGGCGGCCAGCGAGAGAGTAAGTCCCTCGACAGCGCCTTTTGCGGCTGCGATGGAAGCATGAAACGAAAGACCTTGAGAAGCCGCAATCGTCGAAAACATGACGACAGATGCGTGAGGAGCAGCCTTTAGAGCGGGTAGCGCTGCTTGAATTGCCGCGACAGCACCGAGACAATTCACTCGGAAATCGTGCAGGAAATCCTCTGTGGTCAGTCGATGAAAAGGTTTCAGGCTGATGCTGCCGGGAAAGTAGACCAAGCCATCTAGAACAGGTGGTAAACTAAGTTCACTGGGGTTGAGTGCGTCAAATGACTGAACTGGGATACCGATTTCTTCAAGCGGTCCGGAGGATCGTGCCGCGGCGATCACTGTGTCGCCTTGCTTGAGCAACAGGCGTGCCGTAGCAAGTCCCATTCCAGAATTTCCCCCAATCAATAAAATCATTCGTGACATATATTTATGATGGGGCGCAAACCAAACGGGTCAAGTGGGAGAAATACTTCTTCCATGCGAATGGCGTTTCGCGTGTGATCATAGTCGTTATGAAAGTTTTGAACTGGGTCATTCTTCTCATCGTTTCCTCGTCATTTCAGATCTTTGCACAATCTCCCGAGGATCTGCGAAAGGAAAGGGATCAACTCGTGGAGCGGGGGATGTGGCGAGAAGCGTTAGACTTATATGTAAAGAACTTGATGCAGGTTTCAGACGATGAATCTGGATTAGATTTGCATCATGCGAATGCGCTGATTCAGCAGCAAAATTTGTGGAATGAGTTTGATCGAGTGGTCGAGGATGCGATTGCGACGCATCTCAAGAATCCGATGCTTATGGCTCAAGCCGCTTCGTGCTATCAAAGTGCTTGTCATTTTGGTCGAATGATTGGTGGTGAGTTTGAGCGTGGTGGAGAGGGAAACGATGCGGTGCGATTGATAGACCGAGTGCATTTATCCGAGGACCAACGGGGAGCAGGTGTGAACACAAGCTATCGAGATCGCATCCGTTCGATGCAATTAATTCGCGAT
>VFJU01000118.1 GCA_009885905.1 Verrucomicrobiota bacterium | reverse complement strand
GCTCCAAGGGGGTTCAGCGGCTTACTCGATTGGTCCGCAACTTGCGGGCCCGATTTTTGATGCTGGTCGCTCAGAGTATCGAGTGAAGGCCGTTCAGGCGACAGCCCAAGTCGCGCTCAAGGAGTATCAGAAAGTTGTGTTAGAAGCATTTCGAGAAATATCGGATGCGCTGATCGCTTATCAAAAAACGGGGGAAATCATTGCCGAGGGCACCAAGCTAGTTGTTTCCCAGAAAAGTGTTTCCACCATTGCTACTGACCGGTTCCAAGGTGGTGCTTCCAGTTACTTAGAAGTTCTTGATGCTGAGCGTGGTCTTTTTACTGCAGAGCTTGATCTAGCAGATGCTCGCAGCAACCGCCTCCGCGCCGTGGTACAGGCTTATCGCGCTCTGGGTGGTGGCTGGAAATAGAGATCGTCCTTCTAATCAATTCATGAATCTTCCTATCCTTTATATCAAACGTGGCTGTCCTTGGTGTGACGAAGTCGTCGATTACCTCGAACGTAAAAAAATCGAAGTTAAAACACTGGTCGTTTCGAATAACCGTGAAGCGATGCAAGAAATGATCGAACGATCAGGCCAATCCAAAGCACCGACGATGGATTGGCATGGGAAAATTCTAGCAGACTTTGGTGTTGATGAGCTCGTCCCTTTCCTCAAGAAACAAGGAGTTGATTGATCCGACTTTCTGATGCTCAAAGTCGTTTTGTTGTAATAATTTGTTTATCAGATAAACTCAAAAGTGTAAGCGGCACACAAAGAAGTTAGGAAAAACACCAAGGTACTCCATCTAAGGAACCGCGTGGCTTTTGAGAAGTAGTGGAGAACAAAAAGCAGAACGATGGACGCCTCAAGGGTGAGCGCGATTTTAGACCAAGCCGTCGTTTGAGAGTTATCTTGGAAGAAAATCAATGCGGCGTAGCCGAGGAGGGAAAAGAAGATCAAGTAGCCGATTACTTGATCAATTTCGAGTGGCTTGGTAAGGGCCTTGACTGGTATGCTGCTAGATTGGGTATTACAAAATTGTGTGTGAAGGTTTTTTGTCACGGCCAAGCGACCAGTGCCGTTGCAAACTTCACAATGGTTTCGTAAAGAGATTTTTTTGTAAATCGAAATGCCGGTTTCATCACGAGACCACGTCCTTTCGAAGTACGATCCAATCCCAAAGCAAGTCGGACAACATTTTTGAACCATCGTAAATCTATGAGTCTATGAGTTATCTTAACGAGGCAGTGATTCCATCATTGAAACCTTTTAATCCAAGCAAATGCATAGACAATCTGGGCGGTAAATTCGTTCAATTATTCGCCAAATGGATGACGTGACGTTTAGCGAAATTGGTTTTGTTCCGCCTGATAGAAGTAGTTAGCGGCGGTCATTTTTTCAATCAACTGTGCCGAATCGATATGGTGGGTTTTCACGAGATCCTCGAGGGATATGCAGTGATTTCTCAACTCCGTGTTGAGCAAGCCGACGAGAAGATGGGGGTCCATGGAGGCGAAATGATTGAGGTTCATGTGGGGAATCTGCCTAGCTCATTTGTAGCGGACAAGCGGGGATCTTGCGGAGTCGGAGAAAAGAATTTGATCTGAGCAAATTCTGAGCGAAGACGGAAATATGAATCGTTTGATGGCAGGGTTTGAGGGGTCGTTGGTGGCGGATGCCCTTGCGATGCCAGTGCATTGGTATTACGACTGCGAGGCGTTGGCTCGGGATTATGGCCCCGTGGATCGGTTTCTAGCTCCCAAGAATCCACATCCTGGAAGCATACTCTGGCGGTCGCGTTACGAATCGCTGAATGAGCGTGGCGACATTTTGCGTGAGCAGGCGGTGTTTTGGGGGCAGCGCGATATTCATTATCATCAGTTTCTCGAGGCTGGAGAAAACACGCTGAATTTCAAACTGGCGCGCGAACTTTATGACTGGATCCGAGCACGTGGAGGCTATGATCCAGATGCATGGTTGGACCATTACATCGCGAGGATGCTTGAACCGGGATGGCATCGTGACACTTACGTTGAAGAATATCATCGCGCGTTTTTTACGCGATATGCTCAAGGCAAACCGCCGCGAAAATGTGGGATCAGCGACGAGCACATCGGTGGCTTGGCGAGTGTTCCGGCACTTGTCGCGGCATTAGATGGTGCCTCTCGTGACGATTTGCGGCGAATCACCAAGGAACACGTTGGTCTCACTCATGCTCATGCCAACGTCCTAAGAGCGGCTGACACGTTGGTCCGGACTCTTGTGGCCGTCGCGGAGGGTGCGTCTTTGCATGACGCCATCCGCAAAGAGGCGGGGGACTGGATTTCGGGAAATAAAGCCGAGTCGTGGCGGAATCAACCGGACTCGCAAGTGATCGGTGTGCGATTTAGCCCCGCGTGCTACATTGCGGAAGCGATGCCAGCGGCGCTCTACTTGAGTTGGAAATATCACGATGATTTTGCCGCGGGTGTCATCGCCAATGCCAGCGTTGGTGGGGATAATTGCCATCGTGGAGCGGTGGTAGGGAGTCTGCTTGGGGCGGCGTGCGGTCGGTTGCCAGAGTCATTTGGATTTTTTTAAGACCGACTCTGCAAGGGATTCGGGCACGCAATTTTTATGTTAGATTAGCTCGGTGGTGATGGTTGGCGGCCAATCGTCTTTCAATCTGAGTTCCATACAAGTCGCGGCTTGGAAACTCGCGAATCTGGTTCATGGTTCTGCCGCAACCATGGACGAATCTGAAATGAGTGAAGAGACCACCGCGAACAAGCCGAGCTTGCGGGAGGATTTGATGGTATTGATGAAGGTGCGTTTGAACTTCTTCGTGCTGGTCACTACATTTTTTGGATTTCTACTTTATTCGCGTGGGGTGGAAATGAATTGGATGAGACTGCTTAACACGATTCTCGGAACTGCGGCGGTGGCTTTTGGCTCTGCGGCGTTCAATCAATTGATGGAGATCGATCTGGACGCGAGGATGAAACGCACGGCTGATCGTCCACTACCGTCTCGGAGAATGGATCCACTGGTAGCATTCGGGATTGGCTGGATTCTATCAGCCATTGGCATTATCCACTTGGCGGTACAAGTTGGTAACCTTGCGGCTTATCTAACTGCTGCAACAGTGGCCATTTATGTATTCGTTTACACGCCATTGAAACGGGTGAGCTCGGCGAACACGCTTGTCGGCGCGATCCCAGGTGCAATCCCGCCGGTGATCGGTTGGGTTGGGGCTGGTGGTTCGTTGGGTTGGGAGGCGGTCTTTTTATTTGGCCTTTTGTTTTTCTGGCAGCTTCCGCATTTCATCGCGATCAATTGGTTGCACCGAGCGGAATATGAATCCGTGGGTTACAAAATGTGGTCGAACGGGGATCTAACCGGCAAAAAAAGTGGGATGCTCTCTGCGATGTTTGCCTTGGTGCTCGCGATTCTCTCGCTGATGCCCGCATTCTTTCATTTTGCTAATCTATTATGGACAATTGTTGGTCCATTACTGGCCTTGATCATGGTGGCGCTCGCGTTGAAGTTTGCGATCGACGGCGAACGTGGATCTGCTCGGCGCTTGTTTTTTTACACTTTGTTGTATTTGCCAGTCGCACTTTTGGTGCTGGTCTTCGCCTGGAAATCCTAACTGGAATGATTCGCCATGAAAAAGTTAATCGCCTCCACTGAGAGACTGGCGACCGCTCTGCGGGACTTGAAATTTTCGCCTCCCGTGGCGTGTGTTTATCGGCCCTTAGATTACGCATGGCCAGCTCATTTGCGGTATTTGAAGCTTTACGGTAGTGGGAAAAAGCGGGTGATTTTTCTAGGAATGAACCCTGGTCCGTTCGGCATGGCACAGACCGGGGTGCCCTTCGGCGAGGTGACTGCGGTGCGTGACTGGATGGGAATCGAAATGCCGATCGAAAAGCCTGAAATAGAGCATCCGAAACGCCCGATCGATGGATTCCAATGCAAGCGATCTGAGGTAAGTGGGCGTCGATTTTGGGGGCTCTTTGCAGATCGCTTTGTGGATGCGAATGTATTTTTCAAAGATCATTTCGTGCTCAATTATTGTCCGTTAGTTTGGATGAGTCATACAGGTGCAAATCTAACACCAGATAAACTTTCTGTGACCGAGACGGCGCTTGTGGAAGAAGCGTGCTTGGAGCATCTTCGGGAAGTGATCGCTATTTTGAATCCCGAGTGGTTGATCGGTGTCGGCGGATTCGCCGAAGAGCGCTTGCGTCGCGCAGCGGCGATCGGTGGCAGTTCTGCGGTGGTCGGGAGAATTTTGCATCCGTCTCCCGCATCGCCTGCAGCGAATCGAGGATGGGCGGAGATCGCAAGCCGACAACTCCATGACCATGGAGTGTGGTGAGAAACCTACCTTAAACTGGAAAGGAGGTCTTTGATGAGAAGCTCGTCATCTTCTTGATCCATCTTTTCAAAGGCTTCGCGGAGGTTGTTAAGTAGCCGCACCAAGATGCTTCCTGGATCGACAGACTCACCAATTAAATTCCGTTGTGCTCGGGTTAGATTTTGACTTTCAAACAACGCGAATTGGTCATGTAGATGCCCGTTGTCGAAGCAATCGATAATGATCGGGTGCCCATCTTCGAAAATCCGACACATGAAGTGACCCGGGAAATTTACGCCCTCAATTTCAAAATTGAGCCGTCTACCTACCAGTATAAAAATCAAGCAAAGCCCGAGTGGATTTGAGCGCCCTTCTGAAATCGACCAAGCTAGATCAGAATTTTTCGGATCATAGTATCCGTTTTGGTTTCCGGTGAATCGAATCCCATCAAATAGAAATTGGCGAAGTTCGTTCGGGGAATTGACTCCATTTTCAGTGGCTTCCTCTGCGAGTAGGTCGAGTGCATCAGAGAGTGGTTGCCGCAGTGAAATTCCATCGTGAAGAAAGTCTGATAGAATGCGCAGAAGCGCCTCAAAGGATTCCCAGTCTTCTTGAAGGGCTTCTGCTCCGCCGCTCGGTGCGACCCACTCGAGCACCAGCGTCTCGCGTCGAGTTGGGCTGAGCATTTTAGAGAGCAGGGTCAGCTCACACTTGCTGAGTGAGCGGGACTGAGTGGCGAGCCACTCGCTGAGGTCACCGCCGCAGAGTGCGAAACGTTGCGCCACTTGTTCGCGGACTTCGGGAGTCTCGTCGTCGAGTAAACGGAGAAGAGCGCTCAGCTCATCGGGTGCAGGCGGCACTGCGTTCATCGCAGGGTTCAAAGGAATCAGAGTTCTGAATTGGAAATAAATGGTGCGCGATACTGGGTTCGAACCAGTGACCCCCTCCGTGTCAGGGAGGTGCTCTACCACTGAGCTAACCGCGCTAAGGAAATGCCCGCTAAGGGCGGGGGAAACTAGGATGGTCGTGGGATGGGATGCAACCCATTTTTTCTGATAAAAAAGAAGCGGAAGATCCGAAGATCTCCCGCCTTTGATAAACTCTTGATCGAGATCGGCAGGTGGTCTGCTCTAAAGCTTAACCCCTGCTTCGCTCATCAAGGTTTTAATTATTTCTTCTTTGCAGCTTTCTTGGCAGCCTTTTTCACTACCTTCTTGGCAGCTTTCTTGGCTGGTGCGGCCTTCTTGGCCGGAGCAGCCTTTTTCACTGCCTTCTTAGCGGCTTTCTTCGCTGGAGCTGCTTTCTTGGCAGGAGCTGCTTTCTTAGCAACTACTTTCTTAGCAGCCTTTTTTGCAACTTTCTTGGCGCTTTTGGCGACCTTCTTGGTTGCTTTCTTTGCTGCTTTTTTGGCTACCTTCTTAGCAGGTGCTTTCTTAGCAGGTGCTTTTTTAGCAGGTGCCTTCTTTGCAGCTTTCTTGGCCGGAGCCTTTTTTGCTGGTGCTTTCTTCACGGTTTTTTTGGCGGCTTTCACCGCGGCTTTTTTTGCTGTTTTTTTTGCAGCCATAGTTTTGTGTCGTTGGAGTTCGCGTTCGATGTTTGTTTTCTCTTCCGGCGTTAATGTGCCGGCGGAGAGGATAGCGAGGAGCGCCTCACCGAGGCGTCCTCCAAAAGCGTTGGTGAGGAAGTCGTGCGTCGCCCGTTGAACGATGACTTCCTGCGAATAAGCTGCCGCATAAACATGTGCTCTGCCGACCAGTGCACGTTTTACGAGGCTCTTGCGCTCTAAACTCTGCATCACGGACAGCACCGTGGTGTAGGCCCGGTCCTTACGATCGGGCAGCGTCTCATGTACGGTAGCTACCGTAGATGGACCTTCATGCCACAAAACGGATAGGGCTTGAAGTTCGAGATTGGATGGATGAATGGGCCGCGCCATAAAAATTGTCTCTTCGCTGGATCGAGAAAACAAATAGTCTGGACATCCGTCAAGTTTAAATGTGTCAAATTTACATAAAAGTTAAATATTTTTTAAGAAGGCATTTTTCTTACTAGGAAGATCGTAGATCGAAGAAGCGCTTCACTCGCTAGAATTCGTCATGGTTGGACGTGCGATTTGCGAATCGATTTTATTCAACGCCTTCCATAATTCATCATCACTGGGTTCACCGTTGAAGAGAATTTTACCTTCGTTAGAAATGAGCACAAAGACTGGCATCGTTTGCACTCTTAGCTCGCGCATGAGAGAGTTTTCTTTTTGATCTATCAACCACGCGCCAGGTGGTTCGAGTCCGAGCTTTTGGATCATCGCGCGTGCATCTGTGATGATTTTTTGGGTGCCATCTGGGATGATGGAGATCATGGAAATACCTTTGCCAGTGAGGTTTTGTGCGGTTAAGGCGTAGTCTGGCATGCTGGCTTCGCACTCACTACTGTTAGGAGACCAGAAGTGAATGATCATTGCCTTCTTATTCTGTATGAGGCTGCTAAGCGAAACGGCATCGCCTTCGCGAAGCGTAATAAATTTAGAATCGAAATCAATTTTCACCGACCGCATTGAGTCTTCCAAACGCATGCGTTCGATCTGAGGAGCGAAGGCCGATGCTTGGCGAGGGCTTAGCCAAAACGCCTCGGTGATGTGAGTTTTGAATGCATCCTTGTCGCCTTTCTCTAGTGCTGCGATGGCCTGCACGTATTCGTTCACTGCGAGCCAATCTTCCTTAACAGAAAAAATGGCGGAGTCCTCTAATTTGAAGAGTTCTCGTTGCTTGATGAACTCAGGAAGCATCGCGGCGATGGCTTCGTCTTCGTTGCGGTCCACATGATAGAGAAAGCGTGCTTCGAGAATTGCTTGCTCTTTGATGCCACACGATTTGGCCTCGGCGATGACTGAATCAAGTGCTTGGGCTGAGCCTCGTTCGGAAAGTAAATGATCTAAAGCGACGTCGCGTTTGCTTGGATTTGACGGAGGAGAGTCACTTGCTGAATCATTCGTTGCGCCATGCGCTAGGGTTAAAGCCGCTGCGCTTAGTAATACGATCGCCGAGATGCGCATGGTTTAAAAAAGTGCTGCCGTGCGCAAGAATGCTCACGGCAGCGGATGGGTGAATTCAATAAGCCGAAGGAATGGCCATTTTTTTGCCGAGGACGACCGTGTCTTTGGTCATGCCGTTGGCTTGTTTGATCGCGGCAGCTGGGACTTTGTATTTCGCGCTCAAACCGGAGAGTGTATCGCCTGCGACAACGGTGTGGATGATAGCGGCGCCGTTGGTGGGTGGCTTGCTCGCCATGGCCTGACCTGCAGGGCGGGGGATAGTTCCCGACGTGACCGCTTCGACTGATGCGTTAGGCCCGCTGGTTTCTTCGTAAGCGGCTGGGGTATCATAGACTGGATTTGCGGCTTCGGTGGCCGCAGTTTCGACGGTGCCGCTATCAGCGGTTCCGTAGGGGTTTGCCGTGTCGTAAGAGTCAGCCTTTTGAGAGGCGCAGGAAACGAAGACGAGTGATAGAATTGCCGGAGCGAAGATGCGGATCGGAGTCATGAGGTGGGTATAGTGGTTGGAGTGTGAGTTGTGAAGGACGGAAGTTCGGACATGCCCATTGTAATGATGAAACGTTGCATTTCAGCAATTTTATTCAACGGGATTCCGAGCGAAGCCGAAAAAAGTTGCTCGCGGTTTGACTGGTATGTTGTGCCAAGTGCTCGATCGATTCTCCACGAGCGTGTGCGATGAAGTCGGCGATGATGCGGGCATGAGAAGGCTCGTTTCTTTTTCCTCGTGAGGGCTCGGGCGCGAGATAGGGCGAGTCTGTTTCGATCATAAAACTTTGTGAAGGAACCTTGATGGCGGTCTCGCGGACTTGATGAGCCGTTTTAAAAGTCGCAACTCCGCCGAACGAGACAAGACCACCGGCGTCAAGCACCCGTTGTGCGTTCTCCCACGGGCCGACGAAGCAGTGAAACACCGCTCGCACCACCGAAGCGTAATTCTGATAGATTGTTAGCGCGTCCTCGAACGATGCGGTGCCCTCAAGGTCGCGCGTGTGGATCACGACGTTGAGCTTGGCGGTGGCAGCGAGCTCGAAGTGTTGGCGGAGAAACTGGCGTTGGCGCTCGCGAAATTTTTCCTCAGTCCAGCCTTCCGGGGCGGGGTGATAGTAGTCGAGCCCAGTTTCTCCGATGCCACAAACTCGCGTATCATTTGCCAATGAAGCGAGTATTTCGGTGGCATCATCTGGCGCTCGATGAACGTCGCACGGGTGAATACCGATGCAGGCGTGGACCTGAGGATTTTCTGCGTGTGCGAGATTGGCGTGAAGGTCATCGAGGCAGGTCGAGAGCGAAATGATCCTCGTCACGCCAGCAGCTTGTGCGCGTGCGAGGAGTGCTGGAATTTCTTCTGGAGAAAAGCGTTGAGAAGCGAGATGGCAGTGAGAATCTGTTAGCATATAAGTCAGCGGTGAAGAGCTGATAGAAATGCAGCGACTTTTTGAAAGTCCTTGATGCCGGGTGAAATCTCTGCACCCGATGCGATGTCGAGTGCTGCGGGCAGGACACTCATCGCTGCAAGCCCCGCATTCTCGGGAGTGATGCCTCCTGCCAGTATGATAGGCAAGTCAGGATGCTGCCTGCGAAAGTCCGAAGCCACTTCCCAATCAAACACCTCACCAGTGCCACCGTAGATTCCGGGTGCATGAGCATCGAGCAAGATCGCTGCCGCACCAAACTCTGTCGCATGCCTCAAGTCTGCACGGGTCTTTACGCCGATCGCTTTGATAAAGGGAATTCCCGCCGCGCGAAATTCTTTGGTGTCGTCCGGTTGCTCGTCACCATGCAGTTGGATGACATCGAGATAGCCGTCATGAATTAATCGCAGTGGCAGCTCGCAGGACTGGTTAACAAAGACACCGACGCGGAGAATTTTTCCCTCGAGCTCAAGCAGCCAAGAGGCGTGATCCGGAGCGATATAGCGTTTTGAATTCGGCCAGAAATTTACGCCCAGCGCATCAACCCCCATTTTAGCAAGAAGCTGAGCGTCATCCAGAGTGGTGACGCCGCAGATTTTCAATGAGACAGTTTCAAGGTCCAGGAAGTTTTCGATCGACGACATGCATGGAGGCTAACTCAAATGCGCGAGTTGCAAACTTGGAAATTTAGATGCCTC
>VFJU01000242.1 GCA_009885905.1 Verrucomicrobiota bacterium | reverse complement strand
TGGTAACAATCGAACTCGACGGCGCTCGACAATTTTCACAACCCTTTCGCATGCCTCGCTTCGCACGTATTCTGATCTGGATTAGCATTTCACTGCTGGGAGCCGCTGCGGTTGGCGTCGCCGCGTTCCAGCGCAACGAACCGATCAACGCCCTCTGGCTTGTCATCGCTGGCGTCTGCAGCTTCGCGGTGGCCTATCGCTTCTATTCCGCTTGGCTGATGGCTAAAGTGCTAACCATCGACGCCCGCCGTGCGCCTGCCGCAGTCACTTGCAGCGATGGCAAAGACTTCGTTCCCACGCCCAAGTGGGTCGTCTTTGGCCACCACTTCGCGGCCATCGCTGGTCCTGGTCCTCTGGTTGGCCCGGTTCTAGCAGCGCAATTCGGCTACCTGCCAGGCACTCTCTGGATTCTCGTAGGCGCGACTCTTGGCGGCGGGGTGCACGATGCCGTCACCCTCTTCGCCTCGATGCGGCGGAACGGAAAATCCCTGGGTCAAATGCTCAAGGAGGAGCTTAATCCATTCATCGGATTAGTTGCGATGGTCAGCTTGTTAGCCATTATGACGATCCTGTTAGCTGTTCTCGGATTGGTCGTCGTCAAGGCTCTCGCAGAAAGTCCTTGGGGTCTTTTCACCATTGCAGCGACCATTCCGCTGGCCTTCATCATGGGTCTCATGCTCAAGAGCGGAAAAGTTAGCGTCACCGCGGCATCAATCTTCGGCGTCGTTGGATTGTGCGCGGCAGTTGTCGGTGGAAAATATCTATCACCCGCATGGACATCCGCTCTCACCCTAAACTCCACAGACCTAGCTTGGGCGATCATGATTTACGGATTCACCGCGAGCGTCTTGCCGGTATGGATGCTGTTAGCCCCACGCGACTATCTCAGCACTTTCATGAAAATCGGCACGGTCGCTGTGCTAGGGGTATTCATCGTCATTCTCGCACCACCACTGCACATGCCAGCCATCACGCCGTTTATTCATGGAGGAGGGTTTGTAGTACCAGGTCCGGTTTTTCCATTTGTCTTTATCACCATCGCTTGCGGAGCAATCAGTGGTTTTCATTCAGTCATTGCCTCGGGCACCACACCTAAACTGCTAGGCCGAGAAAAGGACATACGCCTCGTCGGATATGGCGCGATGGTGGTTGAAATGTTAGTCGCGCTAATGGCGATCATCGCAGCCTGCGCGCTTCAACCCGGTGAGTACTTCGCAATCAACTCTCCCATCGACCCTAACAATCCCGCTGCGGTCACCGAACAGATCGCCACCATTAATTCCTATGGGCCCAAATACGCGATCACCGAGGCAGAGATGCAGCAGCTTGCCAAGGATCTCGGCGAACCACACATGATTGGCAAGGTCGGAGGTGCGCCGACCTTCGCCGTGGGCATGGCAAAGATGTTCGCCAAGGTCATCCCAGGAAACACTGCGCTATCACTCTGGTATCACTTTGCCATCATGTTCGAGGCGTTGTTTATTCTCACCACACTGGATGCGGGCACTCGCGTCGGGCGATTTATCCTGCAGGATTTGTTAGGACAAATCTCACCCAGGCTCGGACACACTCATTCATGGCTCGGCAACATCCTTGCCACAGGAATCCTTGTCTCAGCGTGGGGATTCTTTCTCTACCAAGGCGCGCTTGATCCCTCTGGCATCGCCAAGTCTCTCTGGCCGATCTTTGGGATTTCTAACCAACTTCTTTCAGTGATCGCCTTTTGCCTCGGTACGGTGATCTTGATTAAAATGGGCAAAACGCGTTACTGCTGGGTGACGGTCGTTCCGATGCTTTTTCTCACTGCGGTGACTTTTTCCGCAGGTTATTTGAAAATTTTCTCACCGAACGCAGCGGGGTTTCTGCCGGCAATTCAACAGCTAGAAGTAAAAATCGCAGGGGGTCTCCAAGGACCTGCCTTGGCCGCAGCGAAGACGTCACTCTTGAATGCCCGCATCGACATCGGCATCACCGTGACATTCTTGCTCATGGTGAGCGTGATCGTTCTGGGTACCGCCCGCGAATGCTGGTTGCTCTTGTCTAAGCGCAAACCGATCGTACTTCACGAGAGTGAATACGTTTTATTGGAACCAGAGACGTGATCGGTCGCAGCGAAGAATCCACCTCCGCAAAGTTGTGTGGATGTCCGAATGAGCTTACAGGATAGGAACATGGATGGGGGCAAGAAAATCATCATTGTGGGCGCGGGTCTCTCTGGCTTGGCGTGTGCAGTGCGTCTCCGCGAAGCCGGCCACCACCCGATATTGATTGAGCGAGCCGACAGGGTCGGTGGGCGGGTACAAACAGACGAGGTGGACGGATTCCTGCTAGATCATGGATTTCAAGTCTACTTGAGCGCGTATCCGGAAGCGGGAAGAATGCTGGATTTAAAATCGTTAGACTTACAAAAATTCAAAGCAGGAGCCCAGGTTTTTTCCAACGGAAAATGGCACCGCGTCATGGATGTCTTTCGCCATCCACAGTATTTATTAGTTTCAGCGTTAGCGCCTATTGGAACTTTGGGAGATAAATTACGTGTGGCAATACTCCGTTTCCAATGCGGCAGAACTTCCCTAGGCACCGACCGAACGACCGAACAATTTCTGCGAGATTTTGGATTTTCTGAGCGAATCATCGATGGATTTTTCCGAGCATTTTATGGTGGGATTTTTCTAGAGCGTGAGTTGCGAACATCTAGCAGGATGTTTGAATTCACCTTCAGAATGTTCAGCACTGGACACGCCACGCTACCGGCCGCAGGGATGCAAATGATCCCTAATCAACTCGCTGAGCGACTCATGCCGGGAAGCATCCACTTAAATGTTGCAGTCCTAACCGTAGAGAAGCACGCGGTGGTCCTCGAAAACGGCGAACGCTGGGAGGCAGACGCGGTCGTGGTCGCCACCGACGCGAAAACTGCAAGCCGCCTGCTTCCCGAACTTGCTAAACCAATCACCCGCTGGCGCTCGGTGACGGGTCTCTATTTCTCGGCTCCTCAATCACCCATGAACGAGGCGATCATCGCGCTCAATGGCGACGGAAGCGGCTTGGTGAATAATGTCTGCGTGATTTCAGATGTCGCACCCGCATACGCCCCAGCGGGAAAATCTCTGATTTCAATTTCCGTGTTAGGCGTTCCTACCTCGCCGGATTTGCATACACAAGTGCTGGATGAGCTCGAACGTTGGTTCGGCT
>VFJU01000111.1 GCA_009885905.1 Verrucomicrobiota bacterium | reverse complement strand
ATTTCTTCAAGAGTTTTTTAACCACGGATCACACGGATGTACACGGATAAGACCGATCTTCTGAAACAAAAAACCCCAGTCTTCTCTTATCCGTGCTGGTCGTGAAATTCGTGGTCAAAAATCTCTTTCTATCGGTGTGAGGAAGATTTTTTGAACCGCGAATTACGCCAAAGGACGCGAGAGGAAGACGAAGATTTTTAACAGAGGGCATCTTCTGTTGTTTCAATTTGATCCCGTTAGATTTTTTCTGTTTCTCTTATCCGTGCTGGTCGTGAAATTTGACGAAAGATTAGAAAAAGTAAGTTCGTCCATGTCCGCTGCGCTCCCATTGTGGTCAAAATTTCTTCAAAACCCAGTTCGTCTATGTCCGCGGCTCCCCCATAGTGGTCAAAATTCTTTCGACCGGCATGAGGAAGAGATTGCCGAGTGACGATTGTTAAACTTTGATTTTTGATGGGAAGAAATGGAACCGCGAAGCACACCAAAGGACGCGAAGGAAGACAGATTTTGGATTCCTGACTCCTGATTGGAGGGAGGCTGAGAGCCTGCTTTCAGGTGAGATTACCGGTTGGTAGTTGTTTAATCATCAATCGGAGTGCTTCAAGTTCGAGTGTCGCCGCATCCCAGAGAATCTCATAGTCCACCCTATCGTAGCCGTGTGCGAGAATGTTCCGCATGCCGATGATGCGGTGGGCACCAGTAATGGTTGCAAAGGTCTCTGGTGCGGCGTTGCGAAGTCGGAAAAGGGCTTCGCCGATGATCTCGAATTCCCGCTCTAGAACGAGTTGAAGGGTTCGGTCGGAGAGTAGGATCGCCAATGTTTTTCCAGCCACAAAGCCATCGATTTCCTCAACTGCAGTGAGGATGTCGTGTCGGAGGGACTGGATCTTATGCTGCATAAATCGATTGCTTGGTTTGGTCGATTTCCTGCAGGAAAAATGGATTTTGAATGGCCCGACCGGAAACCAGATCGACTTTGCGTCCGAGCAGAGTCTCGAGAGCTTCGTTGAAATCGAAAAATTGGGCGAAGGCGCTTTGTCCGTGAGAGCGGTCAAAGTCGACGAGGAAGTCCACGTCACTTTGAGGGCCGAAGTCTTGCCTGAGGATGGAACCAAAGACATGCAGATTCATGACATGGTGAACTTTGCAGAGTTGCTGAATTTCGACGAGGTGTTGCTGGAGGAGTGATTGCATCTTATTCTTGTGGGAAAATTTCTTCAAGAGTTTTTAACCACAATGGGAGCGCAGCGGACATGGACGAACTTACTTTTTCTAATCCTTCGTCAAATCACACGGATGTTCACGGATAAGACCGATTCTCTGAAACAAGAAACCCCAAGTCTCGGAGTCTCCTTCTTATCCGTGCTGGTCGTGAAATTCGTGGTCAAAAATCTCTTTCTACCTGCATGAGGAAGAAGTTGAACCGCGAATCACGCGAAAAGACGCGAAAGGAAGATGAAGAATTTAAATAGAAGGTAATTGAGGAAAAAGGTAGGGCGAGGCGGCTCGCCGGGCCGAATTTTCTACCGGCTAGCGGTGTGGTTGGAAGGAAGAAAGATTGCCGAGTGATGGTTGTTGAAATTTGATTTTTGATCGGGAACGAAATAGGCGGACCTATTCAAGGCCGCGGACGGCGGCGGATACTTTCTCCATGACGGTGGGCCAAGCATCGCCGCATAGGGAAATGGGGTCGGGTTCTGAGTCGGCGTCTTCGAACCAAACGAGGCTACGAATGACCATCATGAGGCTGGCAGGACGGTATTTCGCCTGATAGTATCCGATCATCGTTGCCAGCGGAAAGTGATCCAGCAATGCGGCAATATCATAAAAATCCTTTTTGCTTCCGCGATTTGAGATGGCGTTTAGCTTCATCGCCGCGACGTCTTCCAACGACCACATTCTGACTCCTTGGATGACATCAAGCTCGGCAAGCACAGGGTAGGCATGTTTTAGTAACTCGACTTTGACGTTGTTGACCCGCAGTTGCAGCGTTCCGGCGGCTTGACCGGTGATGAGTTCGGGGCCGATGCCAAGCTCGTGGGCAAGAGTTGCAGGTTCGAAGTGGGCGGTGGTGAAGAAGTCGAGATCGACGGAAAGGCGGTGCCCAAATCTGAGGGCCAGCGAGGTGCCGCCTGCGAGCGCGAATCCGGCGGCGGTGGTTTTTTCCTGAAGGCCCGTTAGGACTTCCAAGAGGTTCACGGGAACTGCGGAGAGGTGGAACATCGGAAGGCAGAGGTGGGCAGATCGAACCAGACTTTGCAAAACGCCAAGGCGCGGGGATGAAGACTGCGGATGCTTGTGACAATGCCAGCGAGACGGTCTTTGCCATAATAGCATACCAGAACCTGCCAGTCCGGCCAGTCGCCGTATTCCAAGACCCGCCGGGCTAGCCACGCAGCGTGCTTTTCAGGATCGATCTCCTCGGCGTGGACATCCCAGAAAAGATGTAGAGGAAGAAGCGGCATGCGAAAGGGTAGGGCATGGCGTCTCGCTGGACCCAGTTTCCCGCCTGATGGCGGCGCTGGTGAGCTGCAAAGAAATTGCCGAATGACGATTGTTGAGCTTTGATTTTTGATGGGAAGAGACGGAACCGCGAATCACGCGAACGGACGCGAAAGGAAGATGAAGAATTTCAACAGTGGGACGCGAAAAATCGGAGGTAGGGCGTGGCGGCCCGCCGCGCCCACTTGTCGCCACCGGCGTGAGGAAGGGATTGAACCGCTACCGTTAGATTCTTTCTGTTTCTCTTATCCGTGCTGGTCGTGAAATTTGACGAAAGATTAGAAAAAGTAAGTTCGTCAATGTCCGCTGCACTCCCATCGTGGTTAAAATTCTTTCGACCGGCATGAGGAAGAAATTGTCGAGTGACGATTGTTGAACTTTGATTTTTGAGGGGAAGAGGAACAATAGCCTCGGGCGGGAGAAAGTGAAGTGGGTGGGGCGAGGCCGCCCGGTCCTACCTTTGTAACTCATCACCAGGGAGAGGTGATTGTTCAGTTACTGCTCCGAGAAACCTTTCGAAGTCGGTTCTGTTTCCGTGAGCGGCTTCTGCCCGCAACCAATCCAAGCTTCGCCATGAAGCCAGCTTTTCTCCAGCGGCGCTTGAAACAAACTGGTCCACCGTGACGCCCGCTTCTTTGGCCGATTGTTGGATGGCGCTCAGAATGCCGTCTGGAATCTGTAGTGTAACTGTACTCATAGGAATTGTTTTAGAAACTCTGCGGGGGAGATTAGTGCAATGCCGAGCGCTTCGCAACCTCTGAAATCCCGACGATTGTAGGTTACGATATATTGGCAACCTGCCGCAAAAGCCAGTTCAAGAACCATGTCGTCTTCTGGATCTGGTAGAAATGGCCTCCAAAGGAAGTGGATTTCCTGAAGATGAGCAATACTTGCGAGGTATTGCAAAAAAAGCTGGGAAGTATTGATATCTTGCCCCGGTGGCAAATTTTCGGAACGGCTCATGACCGCTTGCCATTCGGTATAAAGTGAGACAGAAAGGCAAATTTCGAAGCCTGGGTTGGGAAGTTTGCTCAAGAGCGTGTGGCTTGCACCCAGTTTTGAGCGGGCAGCAGCTACAAGAATGCATGTGTCTATGACGATACGCATTGGATTTGATGCTCCTTTTAATTGGCCTGTCAAGCCGGCGAATTGGGTGGACTGTGCCGGATTTGCCCTACCTTTGGTAGGCCTCATCCTATTTTCTCTTCGTTTGCTCCTGTAAAATCAATTTCTGTATATTATCCGTGCTGGTCGTGAAATTTGACGAAGGATTGGAAAAAGTAAGTTCGTCCATGTCCGTTGTGCTCCCATAGTGGTCAAATTTCTTCAAGAGTTTTTTAACCACGGATCACACGGATGTACACGGATAAGACCGATCTTCTGAAACAAAAAACCCCAGTCTTCTCTTATCCGTGCTGGTCGTGAAATT
>VFJU01000327.1 GCA_009885905.1 Verrucomicrobiota bacterium | reverse complement strand
CCCTCACCACTCCAGAGTTGACCCTATGCGTCACCGCTCGAGGCGGGCACGTCGCTCCGGTGACCTTCCACCTGCCAGGTCGCGATGTTTCACCCTACGCACTCGCCCCTTGGGAACCGGCAGAATTTCCAGAGTTGCCGCCGCTTCTTTCGGTCTTGCGCGGAGATTTCTTTTGTCTCCCCTTCGGCGGGCAAGACGACGGTCCACCCCACGGAGAAACTGCAAACCACGAGTGGTCACTAACCGATTCGAATGACCGATCGCTCACACTTCATCAACGCTCGTCTGCATGCGTAAATAAAATCTTGTCGACCCGAATCGGCCACCATGCGGTGTATTCGGAACACCAAATTTCTAACATTGAAGGTGATTTCAACTACGGCAATCATCCAATTCTCGATCTATCCAATCTTTCAGAAGGCGCGGGACGGATCTCGACGAGTCCTTTCCGCTGGGCATCGGTATTTCCCGGAGCATTTGCCAATCCAACTGAAGGTGAAACACAGGCTCTCGCAGAAGGAACCCGATTCGACGATCTTCGCAGAGTGAAACTTACCTCCGGAGGCACCACCGATCTAACACGATACCCAAGCCGCGCTGGCAATGAAGACTTGGTGATGTTGGTCAATGAACCAGCCACGCTAACACAACCCTTCGCTTGGTCGGCAGCAGTTCTGGATGGCTATCTTTGGTTTTCGCTGAAAAATCCAAGTGACTTTCCTGCGACTTTATTGTGGATATCTAACGGGGGCCGCACCGCACCGCCATGGAATGGCCGCCACCTCGGACGGATCGGCATCGAGGAGGTTTGTTCCCATTTTTGTAATGGCGTCGCCATCTCGCGCCAAGACTTGCTGGCTGCGGAGGGAATTCCCACCAGCCGACGATTCAAGCGGGAGGAAACCGTCTCACTGCGGATCGTCCAAGCCGTCTCGCTGACTCCCGAGGGCTTCGGAGTGGTTACGGAAATCACTCCATTGGGCGAAGATTCTGTCACCATCACCGACGAGTCTGGCCGCCAAGTGGTCGTACCGGTGGATTGGAAATTTGTGCGCTAGCACCCAAATTAGTACCTCGCTGGGGCGACGAAACGACCAAACAAAAAACGCAGCGATTGCTTCCCGCCGCGAGCTTTGCATAATCGCTGCAGACCGCGCATGCTCACTCTCCTAAAAATTCGCAATCTCGCCTTGGTCGATGAACTCGCCTGGGAACTCGGCGCTGGTCTCATCAGCGTCACTGGGGAAACGGGTGCTGGAAAATCCGTCATCGTCGGTGCTCTGAAGCTCGTGCTCGGCGAGCGGGCCGAAAAATCACTGATCCGGACCGGCGAGGACGCTTGTTCGGTCGAAGCCGTTTTCGAACTCAAGGACCCCACCGAAATCAATGCCCTCCTCGAAGACGGCGGACTGTCTCGGTGCGACGATACCCAACTCATCATCCGCCGCGTCATCGGTCAGACAGCGAACCGGCAGTTCATCAATGATTCGCCGGTCACTTTGGTTTTACTCAAGCGCCTCGGCGAGCACTTGGTGGATCTTCACGGCCCGCACGATCACCAATCTCTGCTTTCCACCGAGCGCCAACTTTCGATGTTAGATGCCTATGCAGGTGCTGAACCAACGGTTGCGAACTACCGTGAAGCGTATCGATCATGGCGGACTAAAGCGGCAGAGTTAGAAGAAATCCGCCACGCCGAAAATGCCAGTGAACAAGAACTCGAGTTGCTGCGCTATCAGTTGCAAGAAATCGACGGAGCTAACATCAAGCCAGAGGACGAACAAGATTTGGAAGACCGTTGGCGGCGTGCATCGAACGCCAGTCGTCTGGTCGAAGCTGCTGCCGCAGCCACCGCAGCCCTGAGTGGTGAAGATGGAATCCTTGAACGTCTCAGCGAGGTTCAGCGCATTGTAAGGGACTTGGAAAAACTCGACCCATCGATCATCGATCGCACGGCCTCACTCGAGACGGCTTGTCTTGAACTGCAAGACCTCGAGGGCAACCTCACCGACTACGCAGACGAGCTGGACATCAATCCCGCAGAGGCCGCCAGTCTCGAAGAACGCGTCAACTCCATCGAGACACTCAAGCGAAAATACGGTCCATCTCTGAACGATGTGTTAGCCCGCCGCGACGCCGCCGCCACTCGCTTGGATACCATCGAGAACCGCGGCGAAAAACTAGAAACACTCGAACGTGAGCTTGCCACCTGCCGCTCGACACTCGACGCAGGAGGAAAAAATCTAACAACACTTCGCCGCAAGGCCGCTCCGAAACTGGCGAAAGAAATTTCCTCGCAACTTAAAGACTTAGGCTTCAAACAATCCTCGTTCGAAGCCCCGCTCAAATCCTTGTCCGAACCTAGCCCACAAGGATTAGAGTCCATCGAGTTTCAATTCGGCCCCAATCCTGGCGAACCATTACTGCCTCTCCGACAAATCGCTTCGTCTGGTGAAATCAGCCGCGTGATGCTCGCCGTGAAGTCCGCCCTTGCCGATCAAGATGCCACTCCATTGATGGTTTTTGACGAGATCGATGCCAACGTCGGCGGCGAAGTCGCCAAGGCCGTGGGCCGAAAAATGGCAACGCTCGGCATGCGCCATCAAGTGGTCGCCATCACTCACTTCCCACAAGTGGCCGCCATCGCGACTCACCACTTCGTGGTGGAAAAAGAAGTCAGCGGCGGTCGCACTCGTTCAAGACTCCACTCGGTTAGTGGCGAGACTCGGATTCAGGAGCTAGTCCGTATGTTAGGTGGAGGAGGCGAACAAGCCCGCGCGATGGCCGCATCCTTACTCATCCCGTGAAACCAATTTTCAAAGTTGCACCCGAAGCGATCGCATCCACCTCGAGTGAACTTGCTGGCGAGTTAGGCTTACCCATTTCGGGTACTTCTCATGCCCATATCTTGATCGGTCGCCGCGAGTGGCTTGCCTTGCCGGATTTGGGAGTTTCACTCTTGAATGCAAAAATCGACAGTGGCGCACGCAGCTCAAGCATACACGCCGAACACGTCGAATTATCAAGCGACGGAAAAAGCGTCCGCTTCACCACCAGCAATTATTACGGTGAGAGCGTTGCCTGCGAGGCGTTGGTGGTACGGCTTGGGCATGTCAGAAGTTCTAGCGGAAAATCAAGGAAGCGGATTTTTATCGAAACCACTGCTGAAATCCCCGGTGGGTTTCGTTGGAAAATTCTGGTGAGTCTGGCCGACCGATCCGAAATGCTCTGCCCGATGCTACTGGGTCGTCGCGCTCTAGCAGGCTATTTTCTAATCGATCCTCAAGGTTCACACTTGCTCGGCCAGCGGCGGCTGCTAGTCAATTCCACGCGCAACTTACCGCGCAAGGATCATGGCTAATGCCTAAAAAAACAGCCAGTCGCTTGCACGACTGGCTGCTTGAGAATCCGAAAACGCTTCTCAATAGCGGTAATGATCCGTCTTGTACGGGCCATTCTCAGGCACACCGATATAGTCGGCTTGTGCAGCGGTGAGCTTCGTGAGCTTGGCACCGATTTTTTCGAGGTGGAGACGAGCAACTTCTTCGTCGAGGTGCTTTGGCAGCACGGTGACTTGGCCAGCTTTGTAGGAATCCTTGTTCTTCCATAGCTCGATCTGGGCGAGCGTTTGGTTGGTGAACGAATTGGACATCACGAAGCTAGGGTGACCCGTGCCGCAACCGAGGTTCACCAAGCGTCCTTCTGCTAACATGTAGAGGCTGTTGCCCGCGGGGAAGGTGTACTTGTCGACCTGTGGCTTGATGTTCGTTCTCACCACGTTTGGTGCGGTGTTGAGCTTATCAATTTGAATCTCGTTGTCGAAGTGTCCGATGTTACAGACGATCGCTTGGTCCTTCATCTTCTCCATGTGCTCGAGGCGGATGATGTCTTTGTTACCGGTGGTGGCGACGTAGATATCACCCCATCCGAGGGTGTCTTCGATAGGTAGAACACGGAATCCTTCCATGGCCGCTTGGAGCGCACAGATCGGATCGATTTCCGTGACGACGACTTGGGCACCCGCACCGCGGAGCGCTTGAGCGCAGCCTTTACCGACATCGCCGTATCCGCAGACCACGCCGACTTTGCCGGAAATCATGACGTCGGTGGCACGCTTGATGCCGTCGAGGAGCGATTCGCGGCAACCGTAGAGGTTGTCGAACTTCGACTTGGTGACCGAGTCGTTCACGTTGATCGCAGGGACCAACAGTGTGCCGGCCTTGGCCATCTGATAGAGACGGTGCACGCCGGTGGTGGTCTCTTCGGAAACACCCTTCCACTCCTTAACGATTTCGTGGAAAATTCCAGGTTGCTTGACCTTGATGTCTTTCAGCAGATCCTTGATGACACTTTCCTCGTGGCTCTCGGACTCCGAGTTAATCCAGTCGGATCCATTTTCCATTTCGAATCCCTTGTGAATGAGAAGGGTAGCATCGCCACCGTCGTCGACGATGAGTTGTGGGCCGAGGCCTTGTGGATTCACAAGCGCCTTCCATGTGCACCACCAATATTCTTCGAGTGATTCGCCCTTCCATGCGTACACTGGAATTTCCTGTGCTGCGATCGCGGCGGCGGCGTGGTCTTGGGTGGAGAAAATATTGCAACTCACCCAGCGCACTTCTGCACCGAGATCTGCTAGAGTCTCGATGAGTACCGCGGTCTGAATGGTCATGTGAAGCGATCCCATGACGCGGACGCCTTGGAGTGGCTTTTCCTTACCATACTTTTCGCGTGTCGACATCAAACCCGGCATTTCGTGCTCGGCGATTTCGATTTCCTTGCGACCGAAGTCAGCGAGGCCTATGTCTCTTACTTTATAATCTGTAAAACTCATGATGTTATTTGTTAGGTGAAAAATCAGCCGATTGCCTTCTTGAGAGCCGCAACCTTGTCGGTCGCTTCCCAAGTGAGATCGGAGTCGTCTTTACCGAAGTGACCGTAGTTGGTGGACTTCGAGTAAATCGGGCGGAGAAGATTGAGTTGCTTGACGATATCCGCCGGTTTGAAGGAGAAAGTCTTCTTCACTGCAGCGAGAATTTTTTCATCGCTAACCGAACCAGTGCCGAAGGTATCGACATGGATTGAAAGCGGTTCTGGGTGGCCGATGGCGTAGGCGAACTGAATTTCGCAGCGCGTAGCGAGACCCGCAGCGACAACGTTCTTTGCCACCCAGCGACCCATGTAGGCAGCGGAACGGTCGACCTTTGACGGATCCTTGCCAGAAAAAGCGCCACCACCGTGACGACCCATGCCGCCGTAACTATCGACGATGATCTTGCGACCTGTTAGACCAGTATCTCCCTGTGGTCCGCCAATGACGAAACTTCCCGTAGGATTGATGTGGTACTCGGTGTCCTTAGTCAGCATGTTTTTTGGCAGGACTTTCTTGATCACCTGCTCGATGCAAAATTTCTCGATCACCGCATGCTCGACGTCAGCGGAGTGTTGCGTGGAAATCACCACGTTCACAATGCGGGTCGGTTTGTCATTGATGTACTCGACGGCGACCTGGGACTTCGCGTCAGGGCGAAGCCACTTGGCAAGTTTACCGGCCTTGCGGATGCGCGTGAGTTCACGTCCGAGACGGTGGGCAAACATGATCGGCGCTGGCATCAACTCGGGCGTTTCGTCGCAAGCGTAGCCGAACATGATACCTTGGTCACCGGCACCTTGCTCCTTGTGCTTCTTTCCATCCGCAGCGGCGGCGTCCACACCTTGAGCGATGTCAGGTGATTGCGGCGTGAGGTAGTTGTTGATGAAAATCTTGTCGGCGTGGAAGACATCATCGTCGTTGGTGTATCCAATACCACGAATCGCCTCGCGGATGACTTTCTCGATGTTGATGACGGTCCCGATGGGCGTTTGCTTGCCAATCTTCGGAATGCTGATTTCGCCACCCACCACGACCACGTTGCTTTTCACGAAGGTTTCGCAAGCAACCCGGCTTTTCGGGTCGATGGCGAGACACGCATCGAGAATTGCGTCTGAAATGGTGTCGGCAACTTTATCTGGGTGGCCTTCGCCAACTGATTCTGAGGAAAATATGTAGGTACTCATTTGCTTTTTGATTTTCGTATCGTCAAATCGTGATGCGTTGATGTAACATCTTTTTCATGTCGTCAATGCTGAAATCACTCAAGCTTCTCTCCGACCCCACCCGGTTGCGGATTTTAATGCTGGTTGAGCAGGAGGCTCTATCGGTTGCGGAGTTGCAAGAATTGCTAGGAATGGGCCAAAGCCGGATCTCAACGCAGCTCTCGCAACTGAAGATGGAGGGCTTGGTGAGCGATGAGCGCAGTGGAAAAAACAACAATTACCGATGCAGCGCCCCGCCAGACCTGATGGAGGTGGCTCGTTTGGCCGCAGCGGAGGTGCCAGAGGTCGCTACGGACGCCACCGCATTCAAGCATCTGCTGCGGAAAAAAAAGGATGTCGCTCGAGCGTATTTCGACGAACTCGCGGGTCGCTTTGGAAAAGATTACGTGCCCGGTCGGTCATGGAAAGCACTCGCTGAGGCGCTCATCAAGGCGATGAATTACCGAGTGGTCGCGGACCTCGGCGCAGGCGAAGGAACCTTGGCGCAACTGCTCGCCCAACGCGCCGAGCATGTCATCGCCGTCGACTTGTCACCGAAGATGGTCGAGTTCGGGCAAAATCTCGCCAAACAAAATGGCCTAAACCATTTAGAATACCGAATCGGCGACATCGAGGACCCACCCATCGACCCCGCCACTCTAGACCTCGCCATCCTCAGCCAAGCACTCCATCACGCGGTACGACCGCAGCGGGCGTTGGATTCCGCGTTTCGTATTTTGAAACCCGGCGGGCGGTTGATCATTCTGGATCTCCTCCAGCACCAGTTCGAGGAGGCCCGCGAGATGTATGGCGACCTCTGGCTAGGATTCTCGGAGAGCGATCTGGTGGGGATGTTAGAAAAATCTGGATTCACCCAAATCGAAGTCATCGTTGCGGATCGAGAAACCGAGGCGCCCAAGTTTCAGACATTGCTCGGAATCGGTATTCGCCCTGAATCGTCCGAGTCTTTGCCAACGCCGGCGGGTCATGCAATTTGATCGGATGCGCTATTTAGGAATTGCCGTGGTCGCATTATTATTTGCGAGTTGTGCGCCAACTCCACCGCCACGTGCCTCCGTGGTGAGGCCCGTGAAATCACCCACGCAGAGTATCGACCTACCTCCAGTACCCACTCCAAGTCCGGAGCTAGCACAAATTCCCCCAAAGATTACGGTTAGAGAAATTTCTGGCATCACTTTTACCGGAGTTTCCTTCGACAGGCGCAACTCGCGGCTGGTGGTCTTGGATCAAAACGATGGTCCCAACTCGCGTTACAGCGATGCCGCCGAAGCTGGCAAATCGATCGGTGGAATCGCTGCGATCAATGGTGGATTTTTCACCCCAGAAGGCGATCCGTTAGGTTTGGTGGTTAGCTCTGGAAAAATCTCTGGGTCATGGAACTCCACCTCGTCACTGGGCAGTGGCGTCTGGTATGAAAATCACCGAGGCGCAGGCACCATCACCCGGCGGGAAAAACTCGGACGGGTCGCTGCCACAACCATGCTCCAACTCATCCAGGCAGGACCAATGTTGGTCGAAGATCAACGCGCGATTCATGGCCTAGAGGCGTCCAAAATCAGCGCGCGCACCGTGATCCTCTGGGATGGAGGAACTCGCTGGTGGCTCGGTCTCAGTTCTCCTTGCAGCTTAGCAAATCTCGCTCAGTCGCTCGCCACCGGTCAACCCGCTGGCTGGCCAGTCGAACGGGCGATCAATCTGGACGGCGGAAGATCGTCGGATCTCTGGATCTCTAGCAGCATTACGGGAGGACCTGTCATCCAACGCCCTGCATGGAACAGACCCGTTAGAAATTTCATGGTCCTCGTGTATAAATGACGCTGCTCGCAAATATCAATCTTGCGGGATCAACCCCTTCACCGCCTCTCGCTCTTCTATGAGCTCGTTGATGGTGGCGTCGATTTTTTCCTGACTGAATGCATCGATCGTTAGACCTTGGACAACTTCCCACGTTCCATCGCTGAGTGTACGAATCGGCATGGATGCCATGAGACCTTTTTCGATGCCGTAGGAACCGTCCGAACAAATCGCAACCGAGTACCAATCACCAACCGGGGTCGGAGTGATGATGCTGCGCACCGTATCCATCGCTGCATTTGCCGCAGACGCAGCAGAGGAGAGTCCGCGTGCTTTAATCACGGCGGCTCCGCGTTGTTGCACGGTGCTGATGAAATCCGTCTTCAGCCACTCGCTGTCGGTAATGACTTCGGTGACAGGCCGCCCGTCGATTTTCGCATGGGTGAAATCTGGATATTGAGTGGCGGAGTGGTTCCCCCAGATGCACAGGTTAGTCACCTTCGATTGATGAACGCCGGCCTTCTTTGCGAGTTGGCTTTTCGCACGATTTTCATCGAGCCGAGTCATCGCAAAAAAACGATTAGACGGTACACCGCTTGCGTTTCTCATTGCGATCAACGAGTTGGTGTTACAAGGATTTCCTACCACCAGCACACGGACATCACTGGCAGCATTCCGAGCGATTGCCTGACCTTGACTCGTGAAGATTTTACCATTGATGCCTAACAAGTCGGCACGTTCCATCCCCGCTTTACGCGGCACCGAGCCCACGAGCAGGCACCAATTCGCATCCTTAAATCCGACGTCCAAATCCGCAGTGCCAACGACATCGTTGAGCAATGGAAATGCGCAATCGTCGAGTTCCATGATGACACCAGCGAGAGCAGGCAGGCCTGGTTCAATTTCGATGAGCCGGAGATTAACCGGTTGATCCGAGCCAAAGACAAAGCCGGATGCGATGCGAAAAAGAAGAGCGTAGCCAATCTGGCCAGCGGCACCGGTGATGGAGACTGTGATGGGAGTTTTCATGATTGGAAAAATTGTGAGAAGCGGAGGCAAGCTACAGGTGTGGAGCGCACGAGGTCAACCGACAAGCGAACAGATTACCCCATGCACAATAAATCCGTGGAATTTCGCACACCAAACAAAGAAGGCTTTTCTCACCGTGCACCATTCGATTGACTCACTCCATGATCGACATGCTGGTGCGCCTTTACGACTTGCCCGACTCCGCCGCGCTCTACGCTGGCGTCACTGCCAAGGGAGTCATTCTCCGCCGCGCTCGGGCGTTCGAAAAACACACCGTCACAGCATTCGTGAAATCCCACTTTTCCGAAAAATGGGTCAGCGAAGTCGAGGTCGCCATGAGCCGCCAACCGATCGCTTGCTTCATCGCCACGCAAGAACAACAGATCATCGGGTTCGCCTGTTACGACACGACCCAGCGCGGTTTTTTCGGCCCGACTGGGGTTTCGGAAAATGCACGCGGTCTGGGCGTTGGAAAAGCACTTCTCTTCAAATCGCTCGAGGCACTGAGCGACATCGGCTACGCATACGCCATCATCGGTGGCGTGGGGCCTAAGGAATTTTACGCCAAAAACTGCGGCGCGATTGAAATTCCTGGGAGCGACCCCGGAACTTACGCCGACTTACTACCCTAACAGTGGTGAACGCTTGGCATTAGACTGCGTGAATACCGATGTGGAGTCGTTCGCACAATTCAGCCACCCGGTCTTTTTCTAGCAGAAGAGTTTTTCCTGCCTCGATCGCGATCCCCTCGACTCCGGCATCTGCACATGTTTCAATCGTCTGAGGACCCACGACTGGCACATCGAACCGGAAATCTTGGTTAGGCTTGGACACTTTCACGAGTAGCACATCCTTGCCCCTACCAAGTTCACCGCCACGCCGGATGCAAGCGTTAGTCCCTTCAAATGCCTCCGCAGCGAGTACCGTGCCGTGGCGGACGACCACACTCTGACCGATGTCCAGTGCGCTGGTCTGCTTGGCGATCCGAAAGCCGAACTCGGCGTCCGAAAGTTGGCGCTTACGGAAAGCGGGGCCACAAACGTGACCAGGTCCGGGAAGATGGTCTTCAAGAAAAGTGGTCGCAGGCAGCAAGGTGATCCCGTCTTTCGCCAATTCCTCCGCGACTGCACCGAACAAGGTTTCCGCATTACGCTCCTTGACCCGAGCCAACACCATCAACACCCGTAAATCTGGCCGCAAATCAAACAGATTCTTCGGAGAAATCTGACCCATCATCACCGCCTCGTCAGCACCCTCTCGGCGAAAAAATTTGATAGGCTTACTCAGTTGCCCCACACGAATCCACTCGGTGGCGT
>VFJU01000128.1 GCA_009885905.1 Verrucomicrobiota bacterium | reverse complement strand
TTTTAGACAGCGCGTCTCTTCTTGATCGACACGTACCGAAGTCTATCAAGGTTTTTCACCTAGCAGATCCCTCTGATTATTTGCTGTTGAGGCGAGTACAGCGATTTATTTCGAATCGCCGCGCAGACTTAATCATTCACAAGTCGCCTAATTTTCTCAGCCCACCCGATTTCCTCGAGCAACATCTCGCGCAGAAAAAAAAGCCGTTTATGGCAAAATTCTATGAGAACCAAAGGAAGCGTATGAACATCATGCTTGATTCCGATGGGGGTCCTCTAGGCGGTAAATGGTCATTCGACACCGAAAATCGAGCCAAATTACCAAAGGGTCACATTCCACCCCCTGAACCTATCTCGGAAAGTAATCGATACATCAAGGAGGCGCGAGAATACGTACAGTGTAAATTTTCTCATCATCTCGGTTCGTTAGAAAACTTTCGCTGGCCAGTCACTCGAAAGGATTCGGAAACTTGGCTCGACGAGTTCATTGAAGAACGTCTCGCAACATTTGGAGACTACGAAGACGCAATCTCAACTAAGCATGCCTACCTTTATCATGCGGCGATTACTCCGATGCTTAATATAGGTCTGCTAGATCCGAAAGATGTGATTGATCTCGTCCTAGAAAAGTCGTCACGCTACAACATCCCAATTAATTCGTTAGAGGGTTTTATACGCCAAATCATCGGTTGGCGTGAATTTATTCATGGGATTTACCAGTACCGCGGTGTCGGAATACGAAATGGTAATTTCTGGAATTTCGATCGCTCCATGCCGCAGGCTTTTTACGACGGCACCACAGGAATTCCGCCAATCGACCGAGTGATTCATCAACTGCTAGATGACGGTTACTGTCACCACATAGAGCGCTTGATGGTCTTGGGAAATTTTATGGTGCTATGCCGGATCAAACCGGACGATGTTTACCGTTGGTTTATGGAAATGTCGGTGGACTCTTACGACTGGGTAATGGTTCCAAATGTTTACGGCATGTCACAGTTCGCGGATGGAGGCACTTTCACCACCAAACCCTACATTTCTGGGTCGAATTATATCTTGAAAATGTCCGATGAGCCAAAAGGGCCTTGGTGCACAATCTGGGATGGCCTCTTTTGGTCATTTATCGATGATTACACTCCATTTTTTCTCAAAAACCCGCGGTTATCGATGATGGCGAGGAATTGGCAAAAACAGCCACTCGAGAGACAATCTGCTCAACGCAAAGCTGCGAATGATTTCTTGAATCGATTCAATTGAAATAAGATCTACCGGTTAAGGTGTCTATAAGACGCTCAATATGTTACATTAATGAACGTTAATGTTTTATTGCATGGTTTTTGCACAACGGTTAAAATTCACCTACAATCGTTAGGGTTAACTTGTCGATTTTGAATCAACTGACTTTCGCCCATTTCATGCAATTTCTTATCTCACGCTTTAATTTGTCTTGGCTAAGTGGCTTTTTCCTTACGTTTGCGGTAGCAGCCGCAGCACCGTCCGCGCCGACTATATCTCTGG
>VFJU01000557.1 GCA_009885905.1 Verrucomicrobiota bacterium | reverse complement strand
TCCATGTCGATGAGGTAGTCTTTCTGAAGTTTGATTAACTTCAGACGTACTTCTTGTGCTTGATAGAGATCATTGTAACCGATAACGACGAGTGTGCTCATGAGGGTACCTGTCTGACGGGTTAGGCCTACGATGGAAAGGAGAAACCCAAATAACTCGCCCTTCTATGGCGATGGCTTTTTTTCACTCCCCGCAGGAGCGCTTTTGGCACAGCGAAATCCGATGTGGGGCATTCCTGTGTCGATGGGCGAGCCACGCCGGGCGCTTGGGCGGTAGCCTTCGCCGAATTCCGAGTGACAGAGGAAAGACCCGCCTTTGATAATGCGTTCTTGTTGAAGCGGGTGTCCAGGTGAGTAGCTCGAACTCGGACCAGTCGGGTTGACGCAGGCCCCCGCGAGTTTGGCGCGGGCGAGGGTGTCCACACGGTACCAATCGCTGCACCAGTTCCATACATTTCCGCCCATGTCATAGAGTCCGTAGCCATTTGCGGGAAACGATTTTACGGGGGATGTGCCCGCGTAGCCGTCCTCCGCCGAGTTTTTGCTCGGGAAGGTGCCCGTCCAGGTATTGGCCATCCATTTTCCATCGGGTTTGAAATCGTCGCCCCAAGCGAAGCGCTTGCCATCGAGCCCACCGCGTGCAGCCATTTCCCACTCGGCCTCGGTGGGGAGACGTTTTTCCGCCCATTTTGCGTAGGCCACGGCATCTTCCCACGCCATGTGAATGACCGGGTGGTCGTCGCGCCCGATGAGGTCGCTGGCGGGCCCTTCTGGGTGTTGCCAATTGGCACCGTGGGTCCACGTCCACCAATTTTCCTCGGTCTGCGGGTTTGCAGGTTTCTCGGGCGGGGCAAAAGTTACGGAGCCTGGTTGCAATTGTTCGTCTGATGGTTTTGGCGTTCCCGGCTCTAGCTGTTTTTTTACTTCCTCCCAGTCGACGGGGCGCTCCGCGACGGTTTTATAGTGGGTCGCCGTGACAAACTTGCGGAACTCGGCGTTGGTGACCGCACAAGTATCGATCCAGAAGCCATCTATGGTTACCTTGACGACGGGCTTCTCGTCCTGACGTCCTCCATCAAGTGCGTTTCCCATCGTGAAACTTCCACTTGGTATCCAGATCATTCCTGGTGGTTTGTTTGTCGCGTCAGACACGACGGGTGCTGCTAGAGCTATGCTGGATGCGATCGCCAGAGGAATGAGAATGCAGGAAATTTTCATGAGGTGATGTTATGGAAAATAGGATGTTAGATTCGACCGTGGCACGCGTCCAGTAAGACGTTGTCCGTCACAAGGCGGTTCTGAGAAAATGTGCAACGCGTTCTTTAAGCCAGTCTTCTGCTTCCCACGGGACGCGGTGGCCCACACCGGGAGCGATGGCGATTTGGATGTTAGAATTTAGAGTTTCGGCGCGTCGAGCAAGGGCGAGAAATTTAGGATCGTTTTCCCCAGCGATCCAGAGCACGGGGACATGGATTTCATGCAGACGTTCCCACATGGGTCGTTGCGCACCGAGTGACCAGTCGATAAAACTGCGAGCGATTTCCCGGCGGCGCATTACGAGTATGTTAGATTCATCAGAAGCGCGGATTGGCGCGACACCGAGTACGGGTTGGCGGTTCCATTCATCAAGAAATGTCTGCCAGTTTCCAGTGAGTGCTTGAATCGCCCAAGCAGCGTCAGCCGTCCTTCGATCCGCTCGTTCCTGCTCGATTTCCAGTCCTGGATGTCCGCTCACAATCACAGCCGCTTGCCATGGATGATCTTTTTCTAACAATGCATGTAAGGCAAGTCGTCCACCCATCGAATATCCTAACAGAAATTTTCCGGCGCTTCTGGAGATTTCTCCGCCAGCTTCCGCATTGATCGCTTTTGCGAAATCTGGGAGAGGCAATGCGTCGCACTCGAGGAATCTCCAAAGATCGACAGCGCGTGAGCCGATACCAGAAACCGCTAGATTTTTTGCGAATCCGCGCCAGTCTGCTGCCATGCCCACAGCTCCATGAAGACACCAACATTCCATCGTACCGGCGGCTCGGATTTCGTCGGCTTGTTTAGAATATTGAATCACTGAATGGCGGCGGTGGCGGTGCGGATTTGTTCGCGGATGAGATCTTGAAGTTCAAGCGATCCGACGATACCGAACCATAGGGCGAAGCCCGTGAAAATCGCAAGCGAACAAGCCGCGATCAGCAGCCAGTAAATCACGGCGAGAGAAATGCCGGTGCCACCAAGTTTCCGGTGAAACGCATATCCACTCGGGCACGCTGCGCAGCGGAAGCCAAGCCACAAGTTGAGAATGGGAATGAAACAAGCCAAGCACCACAAACGATTCATGCCGAGGTTACGCAAGCGCTTGAAGCCAAAATAAATCGCGACGAGAAGCGGCACCATCGGCGAGCCTATAGTGAGAAATTTCATAATTTCCGGGCCAAACTGGACACGGAAGAATGGGCTGGCGAGGTGGAATCCCAAGAACCATAGCGGAGGGAAAATCAGCCACGCGATGAGAAAACCGCGCCGTCTCGCGCCGGGCCAGTCACCGCCAGTGCTCGCCGTGACATCTGCTGATGAGTGTAGCGGAGCGCCGCCAGTTTCACCCACGTCCTCATCTTCTAGTGCGTCCTTGGCGGACCGGCGTTCAAAAAGTCCGTCGATTTCTCCAGCGGGAGCCCAATCCGCCATGCCGTGGGTCCAGACGACATCGTTGCGCGGGCTGAGCTCGGTCCCGGCGGCGAGGGTTTTTAACTCGGGAAAAGTCACCGGCCCGAAGCGTTCGCCTTTTTGAGAATAAAACCATGCATCTGTAGCTTTATTTTCCACGCCACCTCTTTAGCGGATTCCTTAATCGCTGTCAAACTTGGCTGCTCTTGCATTTCGGTTCGCGCTCGGACTTGTCAAAGTTCTTAGCGTGGTGAAAATGGTTCATCATACCAAATGATTGATGCACGTCTGATAGATTTAATCCGATGAGTTCAAAAAAAAACAATGAAGTACGCAGCAGTCGCAAGAGCGCCATGCTGGGGTTTCTTGTTGGCTGGCTGATGAAGCTGGTTTGTGCATCGCTCCGCCTTGATTTGCGCGATCTTTGCGGTGTGCGCTCGTCGGAACCTCGCATACCTCAGGGGATTTTCGTCCTCTGGCATAACCGCTTTTTTACCGTACCTCACGCGTGGGGCAAACTCGTTGGTAAGAAGCGCAAAACCGTTACCCTTACGAGTGCCAGCCACGATGGTGATGTGGTCGCTCACGCGATGGCGGTTTTCGGTCTCGGTAGCATTCGCGGATCTTCCTCCCGCCGTGGCGTGGCCGCCTTGGTAGGTCTCAAGCGCGCCTTGCAAGATGGCTACGACATTTGTCTAACACCCGATGGCCCGCGTGGCCCGCGCTATAAAGTCCAGCCCGGTGTGATCAAACTCGCAGAATCCACCGGCGCTCCAATCATTCCAGTACATGTTAGATTTTCTTTGGCATGGCGCCTGAAGACGTGGGATGGATTCGTCATTCCATGCCCATTCAGCAAAGTGGAAGTAACCTTCGATCAAATCATTTATTTAAACCGTGGCATGGACGCGGAGACTTTCGAAAGTGAACGAATGAGAATCGAAACGATTCTCGTGAATGGCACGGATGATGCCTAACTCGGATATTATTTCTTATGAACTCACCCAAAATCCTTGATGGTAAATCCATTGCCGCCGCTGTTCTCGAAGAGTGTCGTGCAGAAACTTTAGAACTGTTAGAAAAAGGCATTCGTCCGGGGCTCGCCGTGGTGCTTGTGGGCAGCGATCCTGCTTCACAAGTCTACGTCGGCTCCAAAGCTCGTACCTGCGCCGACCTCGGATTTTACTCGGTAAAAATAGAACTGCCGGCGGAAACCACCCAAGAGGAACTACTGCAAGTGGTGCGTAATCTCAACGCCGACGCCACCATACACGGCATTCTTGTCCAATCGCCGCCACCCAAGCACATCGACGAAGACGCCATCATCCGCGAGATCGACCCACGCAAGGACGTCGATGGCTTCCACCCGGAAAATGTCGCCAAGCTCGTGCTCGAAGACGCCACCGGATTTGTCCCCTGCACTCCAGCTGGCTGTATGAAACTGCTAGAAGTTTCCGGAATCGAGACAAACGGCGCAGAAGCCGTGGTCATCGGTCGCAGCATGATCGTTGGCAAGCCGATGGCCCTCTTGTTAGTTTCAAAGATTTCGAATGCCACCGTCACCATCGCCCACTCGCGCTCCAAGAATCTAGCTGGCATTTGTCGCCGCGCGGATATCCTCATCGCCGCCGTCGGTCGGCCGGAAATGGTTAAGGCGGACTGGGTGAAGCCAGGGGCCGTGGTCATCGACGTGGGCATCAATCGCATTCCTGACCTCTCGAAAAAATCTGGCTTTCGACTTGCTGGTGACGTCGCCTACGAGGAAGTCGCCCCCCTCAGCTCCGCCATCACCCCAGTTCCCGGCGGCGTCGGCCCCATGACCATCGCCATGCTTCTGCAGAACACCGTTCGCGCCGCCGAAATGGCGACGCGCTGATACCGAACACCGCATCCAAATGACACCCACACGCATCCTTCCCGATCTCCAGTGCTCCCTCGTCTGCGAGCAGGTCCGCCAGGAAACCACCGGCAGCTTCTTCCTGATCGGCGTCATCAACATCATCCCCGTCCCGCAGTTCCCGGTCACCGCGCCGCAGCTGCT
>VFJU01000252.1 GCA_009885905.1 Verrucomicrobiota bacterium | reverse complement strand
TTCCTGGATGGACTGAGGGCGTCCAACTCATGGTGACAGGCGAAAAACGCCGCTTCTGGATTCCCGGAAAACTCGCTTACGGCGATAGCCCACCACCGGGCGCTCCAGCAGGGACCTTGGTGTTCGATGTCGAGCTGATTAAAATCGTCAAATGACCCGTTATTGGCTTACCGTTTTTGCCGCTTTCTTCGCTGTCGCGCTGATGGGTTGTGCCAGCCCGAGGAAAGTCGATTCGACGGATAAAGCCGAGACTCCTCCTGAAAAACGGGCTCCCGTGCGCTTGAATGGGCGTGGAAAAATCACCTCCATCTCACTCACGGACCTGTTCACCTTGCAGCAGTCCGACCAAGCCATCATCTTCGACGCGCGACCCAGATTTTTTTACAACCTCGGACACATTCCTGGCGCGATCAGCCTGCCTAAAGATGGTTCCGAGGCATTCATTCACGAACGCGGAGACGAAATCAAAGCTGCACTGGCCGCCAAAAAAACCATCGTTGTTTACTGCACCAATTTCACCTGTCCTGATGCCCGCACCGTCGCGATCCACCTTTCTAGCTTTGGCTATTCATCCTCCACACTGGCTGACGGTTGGGACGGTTGGAAAGACGCAGGCCTACCCACCGAGTGATTTACTATTCTAACCACACTTCATTTATCATGTCCTCATTCCCTAACGTTACCGTCGATGCGAAAGCTAATATTTATTTCGACGGCAAGGTCGTGTCTCACACTGTGCATTTTACCGATGGCACTAAAAAAACACTCGGTCTCATTTATCCGGGAAAATTTCATTTCGGAACCGCCGCTCCCGAGCGGATGGAAATGATTGCTGGCACTTGTAAAGTTACGTTAGACGGAAGCTCAAACGTCATCGAAATCGAAGCAGGATCAGCATTTGATGTCGCGGGTAATAGTGGATTCACGATCACCGTGGAATCTGGAATCTGCGAGTACATTTGCTCCTTCCTTCCTGCTTGATGCTTCCCAGTCGGTTCATTGCAAAGCTAGCTGGGATGATTCTAGCAGCACTTGCGACGATCTCGTGTGGCATCCGCCTGCCTGATACGCCCCCCATCATGAGGACGGAGCCTGCGGGAAAAATCTTCGTCTCGAAAAATCATCAAGCGCGGGACCCCGACGTCCTTGTTTGGATCGTTGCCGAAAAACTGCACACAGGGATGGTTTTCCCGTATGATTGGCTCATCGAATCCGGGTTTATCCCGCCCGTTGGGTTTGGATCGCCTAAGTATGTGACCCTCAGTTGGGGCGACCGGACCGCTTACGTGGAAAAAGGGTTGCACACGCCTTGGAAGTTTTTCAAGGCGCTCTTTTTGCCAACGCCATCGGTGATGGAACTCATTCCCGTCTACTATAACGTCGTAGATGTGTGCCCTCACCAGCGAGTGCTGAGAAAACTGGTCCCACGTGAACGCGGTAAATATCTAGCTGACTTTCTAAATGATTGCAGTCGTATGGATGCAGATGGCAGGCCCATCGTCTGCGGCACATCAAGTTGGGGCGGAGGATTACTGTTAGAATCAAGACACATCTACTTCGTGCCACGAACATGCAATGTATGGACTGTACAGGCCACCGATGCGCTTGGGTGCAGCATCAACCCATGGCTGGCGATTAGTGCCGATGGCCTAGTCAAGCAGGCTGAAAAGCCAAATAACGGTTTCGAAAAAGTTTGGTCTGGCGACTGATCTTAACGCTCGATTTTCAACCGCCCTTCCCGGCGCTTAAGTTTCCCACCACCTGGGAGGTTCACCACACTTGAGTTCGTCACCTCTAGCAGACTCAGGCATCGCTCAAGCAATTCACGGTCGATCGATTCAACGTCATGATCTTTTAAAAACTGCTTCAATGCGACCCTCTGCAAAGCGACTGGCAACTTCCGCAGCACTGGCAAATGCAAGCGCCCTTGTGGATCGAGCACATCTGCTTTTTCTAACGACCATGCTTCAAGCGCTTGCAACTCCTCACTATTTGCAGCGCCCCGCGCGAATGCCAGAGTAACGTCGCGTTTCGAGATTTCCGCTAACAAAGGAAGGGCTTCGTTTCTAAGTCGGTTACGCACCGCCACCGGCTCTGCATTGCTCGCATCCTCTCTCCAGTGATACCCGCGCTTTTCTAACCACCCAACCAGTTCCGCATGACGAACATCTAACAAAGGTCTATGTAGTTCCAGTTTGACACCAGACTCTGTGACCAATTCCTGCCTGCTCCGCATTCCCTTCAATCCCTTCGATCCACGCAACAAGTTCCACAAGACCGTCTCCGCCTGGTCATCCGCATGATGTGCCAAAATAACTCGCACACAGCGATGCTTGACTGAACATCTCGCGAAAAATTCATGACGAGCATGGCGAGCCGCGGTCTCCATCGACGCATTAGAAGTTTTCATCAAACCAGCGACATCTGCCCGTTCCGCTTCGCACGGAAAACCGAGTGAGTCTGCCAAACGTTTGACGAAATTTGCGTCCTCCGTCGAGTCGCGACCACGCAGACCGTGATCGAGATGACAGACGACTAAGTTGTGAAAACCTGCCGCCACCAGCCCGTGTAGCAAAGCCACCGAATCCGCCCCACCCGAAACGCCGACCAACCAACGCTTGCGGCGGTTTACGCCAGCGAACCAAGGGGAATTCCCTGCTAGAATCATGAGTGAATCGTGATCCTGTTTCGCCGTCGTCGCAATCCTGATCATCAAATTCGACCAATCGGTGCTTGGCAGCGACTCAATATCCGCCAAAACTCAATACATGCAAACCGCACCCTTTCTCAAAGATCTTTTTTGTTTGTCCGGAAAAACCGCCGTTATCATTGGAGGAACGGGTGAACTTTGCGGCACCATGGCGGTGGGCTTAGCCCGTGCCGGTGCCGAAGTCGTTCTCGGTGGGCGCATCGCTGAAAAAGCAGAAAAGCGCCTATTGGAGGTCGAATCTCACGGCGGTACAGGCTACTTTGTGCCAGTGGATGTCACGTCCCGTGACTCACTCGACGCGCTACTCGCGACGGTTCTCGAGCGCTCGGGCAAGGTCGATATCCTCATCAACGGTGCTGGAACAAACTCCCCAACGCCATTCCTCGACATCCCCGAGGACGAATACCAGCGCATCATCGACACCAACCTCTCCGCCGTCTTCCGTGCGTGCCAAGTTTTCGGTCGCTATTTCCTTGAGGAGTCGCGGACGGCATCGATCATCAACCTCGGATCAATCTCCGGCCTGAACCCGCTTTCCCGCGTCTTCACGTACTCGGCGTCCAAGGCAGCGGTTCACAATCTAACACGTAACCTCGCACGCGAGTGGGCCGACAAGGACATCCGCGTGAACACGCTCGTCCCGGGCTTCTTTCCCGCGGAGCAGAACCGCAAAGTACTCGACGAGTCGCGCGTACTCGACATCCTCCGCCAGACTCCAGCCTCACGCTTTGGTAACTCAGATGAACTCATCGGGGCTACTCTTCTTCTCGCGTCTTCCAAAGCGGGTTCCTTCATCACCGGCATCGAAATGATCGTCGACGGTGGATTCCACGCGATGTCGATCTGAGGAATTCTCAAAATAAACTTCCGTTTGGTAAGCTCGGTTAAAGATCTGCCTATCAAATAAGTATCCTGCCACTTTTCGGCTAAAATTTGTTCGGTTAGAAGTGAAAATCCATACAGGCCATGATTTTGCGTTTATGTATTTCCGCTCTTTTTCCTTTAGGACTTTTTCTTGCCAAGATCGATGCCGCACCGAGGACGAATATTCTCATCCTACTTGCCGATGATCTCGGGCAGCGCGACTTGGTTTGCTACCACCCGGAATCGTTTTACGAGACGCCGAACATTGATCGCCTTGCGGCGCAGGGCGTGCGATTTAGTAATGGTTACTCGGCAAATCCAGTTTGTTCACCCACGCGCTACGCACTCGTTACCGGCAAGTGGCCCACTCGGTCTGGACTGACGAATTTCCTGTCCGGCAACCGCACCGAGCGCTTTCAAGGTGCCCCCCTCACCTTACAACTGCCCGCGAGTGAAACCACTCTAGCAGAAGCGTTAAAACCTGCGGGATACCACAGCGTCTTTGTCGGCAAGTGGCACCTAGGTGCAAACGAGTCCGACTGGCCTGAGCACCATGGCTTCGATGAAAACATCGCAGGATGCAATGCTGGACACCCCAAGAGTTGGTTCTCACCTTACCAGAATCCACGTCTAAAAGATGGACCGACCGGTGAATTTCTAACGGAAAGACTCGCCGATGAAACCATCGCGGCGATGAAGCGAGCCAGAGAAGCCAGTAAACCATTCTTCATCTATCACGCGTTCTATCAAGTTCACACACCATTGGAAGCGCCTGCGGACCTCGTCGCCAAGTACGAGGTAAAAGCCAAGCGTCTCGGGTTGCAGGCTATTTTCAAACCAGAAGAGCAGATCCAAATAGCAGCAAGCAGTGCCCGGCAGGTGCGGCAGAATCAAACACTGCCGGTATACGCAGCGATGGTCGAGTCGATGGATCATGCCACCGGCAAGATTCTTGCTGCACTCGACGCGCTCGGACTCGCGGACAACACCTTGGTCATTTTCACTTCCGATAATGGCGGGCTATCGACTGCGGAGGGGTCACCGACATCTAACTTGCCATTCCGTGCCGGCAAGGGGTGGCTCTATGATGGCGGCATCCGCGAACCATTCATCGTGCGGTGGCCTGGCGTCGCGGTGCCAAGTATGGTCGAACCCACTCCGGTTACCACGTTAGATATTTTTCCCACTGCTCTCGATGCCGCGGGCCTGAAAACCAATCCGGGTGATGGCATCAATCTTAGGCCATTGTTGCGGGGTGAGAAACTTGCTCCACGCGATCTCTATTGGCATTACCCGCATTACAGCAATCAAGGTGGCTTCCCTGGCGGTGCGATTCGCTCGGGCGACTGGAAATTGATAGAGAGATTCGAAGATGGTGCCGTCAGCCTCTATGACATCAAAAAAGATCCCGGAGAAAAAACAGATCTTTCCGCAGAAGAGAGTCAACGCACCAGAGAGATGCGCGAAAAACTCCACGCTTGGTATCGCGAGACAGGAGCAAAATTTCTTCGTCCTCTAAAACAAGGTCCCGCGGCATGGAGTCCTTACAAGATTGATCCGGGTCCGTAAGCTGCAGCCTCTGGACTGGCCATTTCGAGTTTTCTAACCGCCGCTGAAAATGCCGCGATCTGCGCACACGCCGCTCCAGATTCGCGATCGCCCTTGGCGAGGATTGCGTCGAGAAATTCCCGCGAGAGCCCGAGCCGCTCATCGCCTGCGAGACGTTCGACCAAGTTGTTATGATCCACTTTTCCTTCGCGCAGATCTTTCACGGTGGCCACCGCGTGCTCTTTGATGGCGTGGTGTGCCGTCTCGCGTCCGACTCCCGCTTTCACTGCTTCCATCATGATAGTAGTGGTCATGAGAAACGGTAAATAATGAGCGGTCTCAGCAGAGATTACCGCATCGTAAGCGTCCATTTGATCAAGTACGGTTAGAAAAGTTTCGAACATTCCATCGATGGCATAGAATGAATCTGGCAGAAAAATCCGACGGACCACCGAGCACGACACGTCGCCCTCGTTCCACTGATCCCCCGCGAGTCCCGCGGCCATGGTTAGGTAGCCTTTTAGAATCACATGAAAGCCGTTCACACGTTCACAGGAGCGCGAGTTCATCTTGTGTGGCATCGCGCTGGAGCCTGTCTGACCGGGAGCGAATCCTTCGCTAGCCGTCTCGTTTCCAGCCATTAATCGCAGTGTTTTACAAAAAGATGATGGGCCAGAGCAAAGATCTGTTAGTGCGGCGACCACGCGGAAGTCGAGCGACCGAGGATAGACTTGGCCGACGTTAGTCCAGACGGCGGGCATGCCGAGATGAGCGACCACCCGCTTCTCGAGATCCGCAACTTTTTCTGCGTCGCCCTCGAACAACGAGAGTTGATCCATCTGTGTACCGACCGCCCCCTTGAGACCGCGGACTGCGTAATTGGCGATGATTGCATCGAGCGCTTGCAAGCCGCTGAGGAGTTCCTCCCCGAACATCGCGATGCGCTTGCCGAGGGTGGTCGGCTGGGCGGCGACGTTGTGAGTGCGAGCGGTAAGAATGAGCTCGCTCCACTGCTCCGAGCGTTCGCGAAAGCGGCGAAGAGTAGCAACCGTCTTGTCGCGGATAATGAGCAGCGAGCGGTACACTTGCAGCTGCTCGACATTCTCCGTTAGATCGCGCGAGGTCATGCCCTTATGCACGTGTTCGTGACCGGCGAGATCGTTGAACTCCTCGATGCGGGCCTTCACATCGTGGCGGGTGATTTTTTCCCGCGCCATGATAGAGGCTGGATCCACACGATCCTTGGCGCCCTCGTATGCGGCGATGGCCTCGGCCGGCAAATCCAGTCCCAGGTCGAGCTGGGCTTTCATCACCGCGATCCAGAATTCACGTTCCAGCACGATGCGCCCCTCGGCGGACCAGATCGATTGAATGGCGGGCGAGGCGTAGCGTTCGGCGAGGACATTTGGAATCACAGAC
>VFJU01000523.1 GCA_009885905.1 Verrucomicrobiota bacterium | reverse complement strand
GTGAGGGAAATCATCGCCGCCGTGACGCGGCCTGATGGCACCAAGTCTTTGTAAGGACCCGAGTAGTTCGTTTCGATGCCTGTACCGAGGACTCTGAAACTTGTGGCTCCATTACTACCCATGGCCACCGGCACCGTCCTCACGATGGGGGCAGTCCCTGAGGAATCCGTCACCTGCACCTGAAAGGTAATGGAAAACTGGTAGATGTTCTCGCTGGTGTAGTTCGCTGAGTTCGAAATAGTACCCAAATTATAGATCCCAGTGAAAACGCTGTCCAGCGAGTTGGTGGAAGACGTTACCCCGAGCAACGGTTTGAATTTTGCGTTGCCCTTGAAGGTTAAATCCGGGTCTACCAACTTACGGTTGAGGACAAATGTCCTGAACACGGAAGTGCCCACTTGGACCGGTCTCTTCCAGTCGAGCGTGTAAGCGACGCAGCAAACATCGCCACCGTTGTCCAAGGTGGAGATTCCGGCATTTCCTTCGTAGCGGTCGGTCGGTGCAGTGAAAAAAATGAGTCTCGAAGCACCGGTGCTTTTCAGGCCAGCAGGACCGATTTGGGGATCATCGACCGCCGAGAGCCATTCATTGGAATTGCCGCGGCGTGTGACCAAGGATTCGAGGTCCCGGGCCATGTAATCGACCATCATCTTGCCCATGCGGGAGGCGCGCAACTCGGTACGACTGCGGTTCCAAGTGCCCAGGGCGATGGAGGTGATGGACACCAGCACGGTGACGATGATGACGGTGATGGCCATGGCCACCATCAACTCCAAGAGGGTGAATCCGCGCCGACGAGTGAGATGGGGTGCTTTCATGGATTAGAATTCCGAACCTACTTTTAAAGAGTTGAAGGCGCTCCCTGTCTGATCCGGATTTCGAAAGACCGAAGTCAAGCCGTTCTTCCAGACGAGGAAGCCTCCAAAATCCTTCTTGCCGGACGCGGTAACCTTGGGTGGCGCTTCTTTGGAGGACTTCGAGGCGGCGCGGGCCCCGCTGCCGATGACGAAGCTGGAGCCGCCCCCGAAACCCTTCGCGCCCAGCGGGTCGGCGGCGAGCCCCTGAGAGTTAAACATATAAATGTAGTATTCACCCTCATAAGAGGATTTCACGCCCTTGATCTTGGTGGACTGGATCGTGTCGATGGAGACTGACGAGCCCTTCTCGTTGCCTGTTTTGTTGCTCAACTTCGCACTGAAAAACGTCTGATCGGGGAGGACGGCACCCCGACTGGCAAGCTCCCAGCTCGGGCTGAGGCCGGTAGGATCCTTGGCCTGGCCGGTGGTTGGATCCACTTCTTCAGTGGCGACAAGAATTCGGCGGAGGTCATCGGCGGGAGCGTTCTTGAGGGTCTTGGCGACCAGAACGCAGCTCCGCAAGCCCCGACCGACCGCGGTGGCACGAGCTTCGGCAAACAATGCCTCTGCGGTGGCCACCCCGCTGGTCACGCCCTTGCCACCCAAGTTGCCAAGCCCGATGGCCCCTGCGGTCATCAAGACCGACATGATGGCGATGACGACCAGCATTTCCACCAAGGTGAATGCCCGGCGATGCCGTGGTTGTAGTTGGGTTTCAAGATTCATGGAGCGTATTAGTTTTTCCCGAGCGAGACGGAATGAAGTTGGACCGACACGAGAATAATTTTAATCACCCTCAAGCACAAGATATATGGACAATAAAATGCGTCAATGGATTACTTTGAGGCAAGCGACTTAAAACCAGAGAATGAATTCCTCGTTTCCCAATACGGCGGGCCTCCTCGGTTAGAAAATCGGAGCGCTGGATTATTCAACGACCACCTCGATCTCTCGACGCACTTCTTCGAGTTGGCTTTCTGGAAAGCGGTCGGGTGAAACGATCAATTTCTTGAGGTACTTCATGTTCTTGAGTAATTCCAGATTCACAACCTTGGTCTGACGGATGTCCAGAGTTTCGATATTCAAGACCATGATGTCCTGCAGGTTGAAAAAGCCACTTCCATGCAGGTCAAGCGCCCGCAAGTTGAGCGTGCGCAGCGCGGACTTGGCCGTGTTTGGTCCGGTGGTCAACACCATCAGGCCGGGTCCGGAGAGAGCCAGACTGCGTGTGGTGGGGTTGTATTCAAAACCGCGGGGGTCCCAATCCGGATTAAGCGTCTGGATCAAAGATTTCACGACCAGTAGGTGTTCGCTACGGTCGGTGCGGGCGGAGGAATCGTACATCATCAGCCTGTCCCGCATCGCAGGCTGGTCGGTGCGGTTGACCAATTCGGCGAGTTGCGCCCCAGACAACAAGGCGGCATCTGGTTTTAAGGCCGCAAACTCCCGTGCGAGGCGAGGCAAATTCCCCGTGCGATCGGTATGGAGATAACCCTCCGCAGCCGCTTCGAACTGCTGCATCATATAGTGGGTAGTGGCCTTTTTCGCCCACGCTTCTTTGTTGCTGGGATCTTTTTTCACGGCACTGTCGATTTTCGCCAACGCCTCCACAAACTCGGAATTGATGGTGAAGGAGCGATTCACATCGATCAAATCGGCCATGTATTCTCGCGTAACTTCTTCGGAGTGCTTTTTTTCCGCCTCATAGAGCGCCAAGGTCTTTTCCGCTCTCTCGCGCGCTTCAGTGGCCAGTTGTTCCTTAATTCTTAACTGGCGCATCGAGAGGATGGTGACGACGGTTACGGCCAGCAGGCCGGTCCCTAATGTGAGACAGAATCTACGGTTACGCCGGTAGAGAAGCTTCAGTTGCTTGCCGAGGCCGGCGCGCTCAGCAGCCGTGGCAAAACCGGAAATGTAATGACGCACCTCGCCGGATAATTCATCCGCAGTGGCATAGCGCTCGGAAGGAGCCCGTGCCAAGGCCTGCATGGAAACCGCATTCAGGGCTTCCGGAATATCCAGCGT
>VFJU01000001.1 GCA_009885905.1 Verrucomicrobiota bacterium | reverse complement strand
GGTGGAACCCTACCTGATAAGGCGCTCTCGCCGAGGCGCATCCGGTAGGGCTGGGCCGCCGCGCCCCGCCCACTTGTCGCCATCGGCGTGAATGGTCCAAGCGAGCGAGTGAAAATCCTTGAAGAAGCCGCATTTCATCCGCCGCCTCAGCCTCAGGGCCAAAGTGGGCGGACCACGGCGGGTCAGCCCTACCTTCCTTTCTTCTGTTCAAAATCTTCATCTTACTTTCGCGTCCGTTCGCGTGATTCGCGGTTCAATTTCTTCCTCACGCCGATTCTCGCCCACCAGCATTCAAAATAGGTGCCAGGATCGGAGCTCTTCCTCTTTTCTTCTCCTGCGCAGGAAGAGCTCCGCACCGATCCGGCAGAGGTGTGACGGATGGACGAGAACCTGAGTATACATACGCCTCTCGAATTTCCGGGCGGCGGTGGGATTTTTTCGGGGTTCAAATCCAAAATTCTCCCTTGCGCGGGGTGAACTACTGTGGTTTTATTTTCGCAAGTGAGACTCAATCTCATTAAGTAATCCATAACCGAAGCAATAATCGATCAATTCATATGAAGCAAAAAAACATGACTCGCCAAGGCCGCCACCTGCTCACAATCGTTCAGGCTGCTCCCATTTCTATCGCACTCGTTTCACTCGCAGCGCTCAGTTTGCAGGCAGAGGCAGGGAATCGTCGATTTGGTTATAGCTACGAAACAACAACCATGTCGAAAGGGGCGATGGAACTAGAGAGTTGGGTTACGTGGAAAACGCAAAAAGCTAGCGATCCAAACTTCGAGCGCTTCGACATGCGTAACGAGTTCGAATACGGTGTCACCGACCGCTTGCAACTTGCCTTCTACTTCTTCGACTGGCAGTACGAAGAATCTAGTACAAATTCGGGTGAGGCGAGTTTCCACGATATTGCTTTTGAAGCCATCTACAACCTAACCGATCCTAATACCTGTCCAATTGGTACAGCGCTCTACGGCGAGGTGAAGGGCAGTGACGATTTCATTGAATTAGAAGCCAAGTTTCTTGTTCAAAAAAACCTCGGTGAGTGGATGTTCGTTTACAATGTGGGCGGCGAGGTCGAGTGGGAAAACGACTACCTCGACGACGAAGCCGAACTCATGCAGAGCCTCGGGGTAGCCTATCAACTCAGTCCTTCGTGGTCAGTCGGTGGAGAATTACTGAACGAGTACGCCATACCCGACGTGGAGTCTTTTGGCGACGTCGCGCTTTTTCTTGGTCCTAACATCGCTTGGCGCAAGAATCAGTTCAGCGTTTTGGTGACCGGGCTTTGGCAGGCCACCACACTTGACGATGAGGCAGATTTCCAACTCCGAACGATTTTCTCGATCGATTTCTAACATCATCTTCACGTACCTAACATGAAAATACTTCAAGTCGGTCGTGTGGACTTATCAGTGTTCGTGCTGCTTTCACTGCTCGGCGCGTGTGCACCAGGTTACCTACCACCGCCGGTCAGTCCGCAGCTTGTAAAGTTCTCCAGCGAGCCTACCAATGAGTTGCAACGAGGACATTTGATCCACCAAGCCAAATGCGCCAAATGTCATGCATTTGAAAATCCTGCGGACTACGACGCAGACGAATGGGCTGACGAGATCATGCCAAGGATGGCGAAAAAATCCAAGTTGGGCTTCGCTGATGAAAGTGCAGTCCTCGCTTACCTATTGGCAGCTCGTCAACTACCCCCACCCGCTGATCCCAATTAAAGTTTTCTAATTAGAAATACGTTAGAAAATCAAGTTGAGAAGGCGCTTGCAAACAGGACTTCACCTTTTCGATTGATAACTCAAGGCTGAGACAGATCAAGCCGGTGCACCGAGAGCGCCAGGAATCGGACCTGGTCCCTCTGGGCTATCCTCTTCTAACGCTTTCGTCACTGGCTTTTTCTTCATATCTTCAGGAACCGGCGGTGGTGTAGGCGCTGAGGGTGGATTGCGCATTTCTCCGTGGTCGATGATGTCGCGGAGGTGGCTCGCGTCTAGAGTTTCAAATTCCAACAGAGCCTTGGCGATGAGTTCCACCTTGTCGCGTCCTTCGTTGAGCACGCGAGTTGCGATGCCGAAGGCGTTGTCGATGAATTGTTTGATTTCCTCGTCGATGATCTGCGCGGTGTTCTCGCTGTAGTTCGTGCGGCGACCACCCATATCTCCACGGCCGAGGAAGACTGGACCGTCACCTTCACCGTATTCAACCATGCCGAGTTTGTCGCTCATCCCCCACTCGCACACCATGTGACGAGCGAGAGACGTGGCTTGACGAATGTCACCGGACGCTCCGTTAGAAACATCTTCACTGTGAAATCCTTCGGCAATGCGTCCACCCATGGTAACAATCAGATTGGCGAGAGCTTCCTTTTTCTGGGTCGAGTATTTGTCACCGTCTGGAAGATACATCGTCGCGCCTAGGTACGGACCGCGAGGAATGATCGTCACCTTGTGCAGCGGATTGGTATCTGGGAGAACCATGTTGAGATAAGCATGACCCGCTTCGTGCCAGGCGGTGCCGGTTTTTTCTTTGTCAGACATCGCAAGGCTGCGGCGCTCACGACCCCAGCGGACTTTATCCCGCGCTTCTTCCATCTCGTCGAGGGTCACAGCAGAGAGTCCGCGTCGGGCAGCCAGCAGGGCCGCTTCGTTGATGAGATTTGCCAGTTCCGCACCCGAAAATCCAGGTGTACCCCGGGCGATCTTTGATAGATCCACACCGGCAGCCAGCTTGATTTTTTTCACGTGGACACGGAGAATTTCCTCACGGCCATTTACGTCGGGCAGAGAAATCGTCACTTGGCGATCGAAACGACCCGGGCGCAATAACGCAGGATCTAACACATCGGGACGGTTGGTTGCGGCGATGATGATGACCCCCTCTTGCGTGTCGAAGCCATCCATCTCCACGAGGAGTTGGTTGAGCGTTTGCTCGCGCTCGTCGTGACCGCCACCCATGCCGTGGCCGCGATGACGTCCAACGGCGTCAATTTCATCGATAAAAATAAGACAAGGCGCGTGCTTGCGACCTTGTTCGAACATGTCACGGACGCGGGAAGCACCGACACCGACGAACATTTCCACGAAATCCGATCCAGAGATCGAGAAGAAAGGCACATCCGCCTCACCGGCGATGGCACGGGCGAGGAGAGTCTTACCTGTGCCGGGTGAGCCCACCATGAGAACCCCTTTTGGGATAGATCCGCCGAGTTTTTGGAATTTTTTGGGATCGCGGAGGAAGTCGACGATTTCAAAGAGTTCCTCCTTGGCCTCTTGAATACCCGCCACATCTTTGAAGGTCACTTTATTGCGATCCATGGTCAGCAGGCGCGCCTTGCTTTTCCCGAATGACATCGCGCCGCGGCCTGCAGATTTCATTTGCTGACGAAACAGGAAAAACAGAATTCCGATGATCAGCAAGAATGGAAGAAATGTGAAAAGTGCACTGCTGAGGTAGTCCTTGTTGCGCTCGTAGACGGCCTTATCCTTGACGAGTTTATTGAGGTCTTGGCCTTGAAACATCGTGTTCACCGGCACACTGAATGGAAGGGCTGGTAACGGCTTGCCCGTGGCATCCAGCGACGCAGAATTGTTAGTGACCACCTTATAGGTTCCAACGACCACGACGTCATCCGAGCCCGCTGTGGTTAGAACCCGAAACGGATTTCCCGCATCATTAATATCCACCAGATTCAACGCCATCAACTTGCGGAGCTCCGCGAGTGAAAGTATGTCCGCGGTGTCACTCGCAAGCGGCTTCTCGCTCGCGGCGGAGACTTGCTCGAAGCGAATATTATCACCCAGCAAATCGTTAATTTCATCCCGGCGAATTGAGAGATTCAGCGGCACTTGGAAATTCTTTTTCTGGGCATCCGCCTGAGCCGCTGGGAGCTCTGGGTTGATCCAACCCGTGATGCTTGCATCCGAGGAGGTGTCGGTGGTGATCACCTTGAGAGGTTGTTTTGGATTACCGACAACGATCCGTCCTTGGTCCCAAGCTTGGCGAAATTGCGAGTAGGTCAATGATTGGACTACCTTGCTTGTGTTCGTCAAAAAAGCCGCACCGAGAATCACCGTTGCGATGCTCAGGAGACCAAGCAAACGCCAATTAAAACCATTCGCATCCCCTTGGTTGCGATTTGGGCTACTGGGTGGGGGCGTGGAGTTAGGTGAGTCTGACATATTTTACGATAAGAAACCAACCGAGACGGAAGAATGAGACGGGCTCGAATGAAATTCGCGCCTCCCTGTCATGGTGGCATGAAGAAGAATAGCGGATTGGCATGAAAAGCAAACCCCTTTTTTCGGTGAGTCTTGCAGGTGGGGCGTCGACCTGCCAATAAAAGCCAAGTGGAATCACCTTCGCAGCAAAAAGACCAACCCGAACTCCCACAAAGCCGGGCACGCTGGCTTCGCAAACTGCGCTGGCTACGGGCGATCCCCGGGGTGGGGCGCCTCCGAGCCTTGCGACCTGGAACAGACGCGCACGTCGGCGTCTTGGTGGATGCCTTTGCCGCATTTGCAACACTGGACGACGCGCTGAGCTCGCTAGAGGCGGACTTAATCCTCGATATGCTGCGAAGTGCATTTCCCGAAGTGGACCACGGCTGGTTGGCGCGACGACTTCAGCGAGCAGTTAGAAATCCACAGCCCCTACAAGGACTCGCCGCCGAACTGAAGGATAGTTTTGACGATCTCGAAAAACTTGCGTTAGGACTTCAACTATTCACGCTCGTCGATGCCGCTGGACGATCGGAACGTAACCGAACGAGCTTTGAAATTTTCATGCGGCGGATGGGTCGTCCAGATTATGGCACCGCGATTCTGCGAGAAATGCGTGGCGATGCGGATGGAACAACGGATGAGGAGTTACCCTTCGAGCGATTGATCTTCGGCAGCAGCGGTGCAGATGTTTTATTACCGCCCGCCGCGAACGGTCACCAGTTCCGAGTCTACCGTGCCGGCGATTTAATCCTCGTGCGAAATACTGGGGTCGAACCGCTGTGGATTCGTGGTCGCTCGGTGGAATCCGGTTCGTTTCTCAGAATGCGCGAGCGACAACCGCTGGTCGTTCCCGGATGGTCTCTCAGCCACGAGGACTTGATGTTTTTCCTCGACTTCAAACGCACTGGAAATTCACCCTCTCTCTATCTCGAACTCGGTGATTCTGGTCTCAATGCCGAACGCACACGCTCACGCCAAAGCTCGTTACGCGTTCGCTTCGGCCTAGAAGCCGAGATCGAAGCGCTGCGGGATACCGATCTGCATGCGGGCGGACGGGGACCGCTGCTGAAAGGCGACGTAGTCACCTGCCGCAATCACGAACGACTCGGTGACTCCCTCGGATTTAGCCTTTCGATCAATGAGCTCCGCCGCAAGGCCACCCAAAAAGCTCGACGATTTCGCTTGGCCGGCGACCGCCAAGAATACCTCGTGTCCAATGATGCCTCAGCACTTTCATCTGGCGATTTATTGTTAGGACCAAAGCTTTCACCTAAAGCCGTTCTCTTTATCCGCTACGATGCAGAACGCGCAGAAGGCGAATTAATCGTCCAAGAAAGTCACGGACCAATCTTAGTCGACGGCATTCAAGTGCGTCAAACCGCAACGCTGCGGGACGGATCGCTCATTCGTCTATCAGGCAGCCAATCCGTCCGCTGCCGTTTCCGAGAAGGATTTCTGGACGAGGAACGGACGCTCATCGAGTCACTCCAAGTGGAAGACTTGGTCTACAATTTCTCACCAGATGCACGTGCGCTGGATCATCTAACATTCGATGTAAAACGCGGTGAAATGCTCTGCATTATCGGCCCGAGTGGCAGTGGTAAAAGTACCTTACTCGCAGTGCTCTCAGGCCAGCGCGCACCGACGCGAGGAAAGATACGATTGAACGGCATCAACCTCTACAAACGGCGCGAACATCTCGTGCCGTTTATCTCGTACATGCCACAAGAAGAGGCGCTCAGTCCACAACTCACCGTGCGCGAACACTTGCGCCACGCCGTAACAATCCGCCGGCCTGCTCTCTCACTAGCAGAACACGAGCGCCGAGTGGACAGCATGCTAGCCGAGCTTGGACTGCAATCCATCGCCCAAAGCAGGGTGGGATCGCCAGGTGAAAAAACGATTTCCGGTGGCGAAAGAAGCCGTCTCAATCTAGGAATGGATCTCGGCAGTCGTGCGGAGGTATTTATATTCGATGAGCCAATCTCGGGTCTGTCATCGAAAGACGCCGAACACGTTGCCGAAACATTGCGCTCGTTGGCCCGCGAAAAAATCGTCGTCGCCTCACTGCACCGTCCTGGTGCTAATGTGCTACGACTTTTCGACAAAGTTCTCCTGCTAGATAGCGGCGGGCGCATGGCCTACTTTGGGACGCCAGCAGAAATGGTCGGCTACTTCAGAGATGCGTGTGAGGAACTCGCGATTTCGCACCCATCAGTCAGTGCAAAATCACCGCTAGGCGCGGACTTTGTTTTTGATGTTTTAGAAACACCCTTGAGTGCGATCGGCGGTGGATCTAACACTGGAGCTGCACGACGCTTTCCCTCCTCATTCTGGCAAGAACGCTTCGAAAGTTTGACCCTGATGCAGTCGCTACAACTCGGCGGGCACACTGAATCGATAATTAGCGAAAGCTCTGAAATTGAACGGTTGCCCGTGCCGCCCAAGCCTGCGCGGCGGTTTCACGCCGTGCTGGCCGTCTTCGCCACTCACTTCATCCGCTCATTACTCTCTAAGCTAAGAAACCGCGGGACCATTTACAGCACTTGCTTGGAAGCTCCGCTCCTGGCCGCACTCATTTCCATCACGCTAAGATCCTCAGCAGAGGGCCCCTATCATTTCTCCACCGCGCTGCACATCCCTGCCTACTTGTTCCTGAGCGCAACGGTCGCGATGTTCTTAGGTCTAACCAATTCAGCAACAGAGGTCTTACGCGATCGCCCAGTCCTCCGGCGCGAACGCAATTGTCAACCCGGCGCAAGCTCATACGTCGTAGCGAAGCTGGCAGCTCTCGGATTGGTCGGCGGCGTCCAGTGCTTCGTTTACTTGGTGGTGGGAAATTACTTTTTAGAAATAGACGGAATGCTGCCATACCTCTGGATGTGGATGACTCTAACAGCATGGACCGGGACATCCATGGCATTGGTCGTTTCTGCCAGCGTGAATACCGAACGCGCAGCACTCACCGCAGTGCCTCTCCTCCTCGTCCCGCAAATGCTTCTAGCAGGCGCCCTCGTCCCATACCGCGAGATGAATCAAAGTCTTTTCGGAAATACGGCACACGCTCGCGATCGAGGCGGAATCCCCCTTCCCGCTGCGATCATGCCGCTGCGCTACGCCTACGAGGCAATGATCACGGATCAAGCCACTCGCAACCCCTTCGAACTCGAACGATTACGCCTCCAGCGAAGGATCGACCGTAACCGCTCTCAACTGACTCCGATGACCCCCGAGCAGTCCGAGCGATTTGAGCTCAGCAAGGAAGGTCTTCGCCGACTGCTTGCTTCCGGAGCGTCGTCCAGAGAAGACGCCGCAAACCTCGTCAGCCGCATCCGACGCACCGCCAGCACGGGATCCAGAACCGAGGTCGAGACAATGAAAATTTGGCCTGATAACGATCCAAAAGCGCGCCCAGCATCTGAGTTTTTTGTCAACGACCGCATTGATCTAATAGTTAGAGAAGCCGAGACATTTCGCAACGACTACCGAGACACCGAACGACGATTTGTCTTCCATGCTTTAAGAAAACCCATTCCTTTTATGCCTTTAAAAAAGGGAACCTCCAAGCAAGACTATGTGGAACGGGACGATGAAATGGATACCCAACGTTACTGCGGATTTGTTTTAGCGGCAGTCATCATCGGTTGTGGGATGCTTTCCACACTGATCATTTCTCGGCAGAACCGAGAAACCCGTTAGATGGGACAAGCTTTCAAGGAGACGACTGCAGAGAAGCAATCTGAGAAAGAGCATCCATCACCACCATCACCGAACTAGGGACCAGCGCTTCCGGTACCACAGCACCCAGAACCATCCGACCGTGAGGCGAATCCACTGGAATGATTTCCAACATCGATCCCGCGCCGATTTTGACGTGCACATTGCCTGACCCAACACCAGGACTACGCGGCGCCATCGCCAAACTGCGTGCGAGGAAATGCAGTCGTCCCTGATGGCCGTCCTCAAAAAGAACCTCGCCCTCGCGATCGAGAATGAAAATCCCTGTCGCCGCAAAATTTTCCCGCATCCAATCGCGAAAACGAATTACGCTTTCTTGAAAAGGAACGCGAACAACCGCCTTGGTTTCCTCAACTGGCGGGGCAACCACGCGCTCGACGACTGGGGTCGGGGTCGGCTCCAAGGCTGGCGGCGCAGGGGAAATCATATCTGTAACAGCAAATGGATCAGAGCTAAGATCATGCGCAGGCGAGGGCATCACCAATGCTGGAATTTCCAGCGACGAAACGACGACAGGAGCTTTGGCCTGAGAGGATGAACCCGTGGCATAACCCACAAAGCCTGCGTCGAATCCGGCATCGGCGACTTTTAAATTCGGTTGACGAAGTGGCTTGAGCAGCGACTCTGCCAAACGCTTCACCTCAACGGGATCAAGCCATGGATAAATCGGGTCCATCAGCCTTGGGCGGCTTGATTGCCGCTACGTGGTTCAAATTTTGCTTCAATTTCCATTCTCAATGAATCGAAAACCACTTGAGCTCCGGCCCCATCTTCTAGGACACCAATAGGCAGGCCACGTGCGCTGGCTCTAACAAACAAACCATCGCGAGGGATCTGAGTTTGGAAAACCATTTCCGGGGGCAACAACTGACGTAAAGCAACTGAGGCCTCCATACTTTCTGCTAGATCGTTCTGCACCATCGTTAGACACACACCGAGCACCGTTAGCTGAGGATTCATGACTCTTAAACGGCTCAATCCTTCTAACAACTTCGGCACCGATCGAATTCCAAGTGGTTCGGCTTGCTGTGGAATCATGATCGCATCACTGGAGGCGATGACGTCCCCCGTAACACCGAAGAGACCAGCCGCGGTGTCGAGCAAGCACAGGTCAAATCCCTTGGCCGCGACGCTGCGCAAAAATGAACGGACTCGCGACAAATGCGCACCCATACCCCCTCCTCCGGTTTCGTAGTCACTCGCTTGACCACTGGCCACAAGCGAAAAAGTCTCGAGACGAGTCGGCACGATTAAGCGCTCCAAGGGAATGCCAGGATCTGCTAGATAGTCGTAAAACCCCGCAAGCAAGCGAGATTGACGAGTCAGAGAAAGTCCGACAGACCCTTGAGGATCAGCATCGACAAGCAGAGTTTTCACCCCCGCGCGTGCGAAGGAGTGGGCGAGGTTGATGGAAACGGTGGTTTTACCCACCCCTCCTTTTTGACTGGAAACAGCAATACTAATCACTCGTAGCTAGGGAATTGTTGCGTTACGGTAGCTTCAGCTTGCCACATCGGAAGTCTTTTCTTCAAGATGCTGTCGCGGTAAGTCATATAACGGTCATTTCGCATTCTAAAAAACATCATGAACCAACCAAATTCTTTTGGTCGACTCGCTATGGCGGGCGTCCTTTGCGGCTTACTTTTAGTAGCTAACGCATGCCGCAAACGCTCAAACGAAGAAGCCGCAAAATCATCGACCACCAAGCCGGTGATGGCCAACACCGTCCTATCGAACGAACTGGGAGCCTTTCCAGGTCCTGTTTACAAGAGCCAAGCCAATTCACCGATTCACTGGCAACCATGGACCCAAGAATCCATGTCCTTGGCAAAAAAAGCCAACCGTCTGGTTCTTGCGGTGATCGTGATACCGCAACAACCTGGATTTCAGCGAGTCCTCACAGATTTGGCGAGCAACACTGCAATCGTGGATATGATCAATAATAACTTTATCCCGGTGCTCGTCGATGGAGATGCCGCGCACGAAGTTGGTATTCTAACCGCTGACTTGTGTGCCGAAATTAAACGCGGTCTTCAGTTACCCCTATTTGTTTGGCTAACGCCCGCTGGTAATCCAGTCGCATGGATCCCCGTGCCTCCCTCTAACTCGGTGACGGTGTCCGAACTATTCAACGGATCTAACTCAATGATCTCTCGGATGTGGAGCGAAGACTCAGCCTATGTTTTAAAAAACAGCGCAATAGATAACTCTGGCCGCCGTGGACGAATCAGCGAGCGTAAAAACACCAAGGTGATGAGCCAAAATCCCGCCGAAGACGTCATCATTGCTCTCAGGCAACTCATTTCGCTGTATGATCCATTCTCTCACACGTTTGACGAATCTGGAGGCCTCTTTCCTTCAAGCGCGATCAGCCTCCTCGCCACAGCATCGATAGCACCAAGCCTTCCCCAAGACATTCGTTTGCGTTGCAAACAAACCACCACTGGACTACTAACAGATCTATTACAAAGCGCCATGTTTGATCCACTCGAAGGCGGCGTTTTCACTTCACGTATGTCGACGTCTTGGTCCCTTCCTACATTTTATCGTGATTGCGGAACTCAAGCTCGGGTGGCTGTCGCACTGATAGATGGATACCGCGCAACGGGCGACCCACAAGCTCTCTCTAAAGCCCTCGAGGTAATTTCCTTCGCGGAAAAAACTTTCAAAACCTCGGATGGATTGTTTGCCGTGGGCTTGGCTCCGGTGTCCGATCCAATCTCTTGGCTTTGGAAAACAGAAGATATCAACAAAGAACTTTCACCTGAAGACGCTGCATGGTGGATCGCAGTGACAGGAATGAAGGGCCTAGGAAATCTTCCTTCCGACACCGATCCCATGCGTGAATATTTTCGCTGCAACAGTATCAGCATCAATAAGTCTGTAGCACAAATCGCCGAGGACCTGGGGCAACCGCTCGAGACATTTGCCCCGCGCTATGAGCAAGTTCGCAAGACTCTTCTCAAAGTTCGTAGCACTCGCTTAGGTTCCAATGTCCCCGACGATTGTCCTCAAGCAGGAGCAACTTTCAGAATGGTCTCCGCCTACGCAGCGGCCTTTGAAATTACGGGTGATGAAATATTCCGCGAAAAAGCAGTTAGTCTTCTCAGCAAAGCACGCACTGCATTCACCGACGGTCCCAGACTGAGGATGTTTTCGCAAAGCGCTCCCAGCTCCATCGGTGAAGGCCGTGCGTTTCTATATGCTCTAGCACTTCAAGCAGTGCTCGATGTTTCGTCCATCACCTCGGATGAAACATGGCTTGACTGGTGCGAAAATCTTGCCACCACCGCAGCAGAACTTTTCACCGATGCCGAGTATCTTAAAGAATGCCCCGATGACGCAAAAATTATTGATTTACCCATCACCGATTTAGTCATGTTGTTTGAAGACTCTACGGCGGGGCTTTTTTCATCCGCAGAACTCAGGCTCAAGGAACGCCAGCGCCCGTTAGTAAGCACCTTCTCCACTCTCAGTACTCCCCTGCCCTCTTTTTCTAGCGAGCGCCCCACCATACACACGGACCTCCTGCTGGCCACGCTTGCGCGGGAAAATAAAATCACTGTCATCGTCGATGCAGCAGTTTCACCCGAACTAAGACTCTCAGTGGAACGACTCCCACTCAAGCTGATCCAACGCCGTGCCGCAAATGCAAGCGACAAGTTACCTCCAGCGTCGATCAAGATTATCATCGGTAAAAATGAGCCTATCATTGTTTCAACTCCTGAAGCATTAAAAGCTGCCACCACTCCGTCTCCTAGCCATTGAACTGAATGTTATCCGGTTCATGCCGCGGATGATTGAAAATCTAACTTATTCTTCTATGTCGACAAAACGTACCGCCACTCGCAATCGCAAGACCGCAGAGACTTCTATCGAAATGTCACTAAACATCGATGGATCTGGCGTCTCAACCATCGATACCGGGGTGCCATTTTTCGACCACATGCTCACGCTTTTTTCAAAGCATGGCTTGTTTGATCTTGATGTTAAGACCGTCGGCGACATCAGCGTGGATTTCCATCACACCATCGAGGATACCGGCATCGTGCTTGGAGAATGCCTGCGTGAAGCACTAGGCACCAAAGAAGGGATCCGACGTTACGGTTGCTGCTACCTGCCGATGGATGAGGCTCTGGCGCGCGTGGTCGTGGACTTAAGCAACCGTCCACATCTGGAGTTTCGCGCGCCCGCAGGCACTCCTTCTGCACCTAACATGCCATTCACTCTTGTCGAGGAGTTCTGCCGCGCTCTCACATCTAACCTCCGCGCAAATATTCATGTCGAACTACTCTATGGCCGGGATGGTCACCACATCGCCGAAGCAATTTTCAAAGGCCTCGCACGAGCACTGCGTGACGCTTGTGAGCGCGATCCACGAGTGATCGGAATTCCTAGCACAAAAGAAATACTGTGAAAGTCGGTCTCATTGACTACGGCGGCGGCAACCTTCGCAGTGTCGCCAATGCCCTGAGATCACTCGGACAAGATCCTATCGTCATCGCCCGTCCCGAAGATGCCAGCGGAGCCACCCACCTGATGCTACCCGGACAAGGTGAGTTCGGCGACACGATGCAGCGTCTGGAAACGCGAGGCCTAGCCTCGTTTCTTAAAAATTGGATCGATGAGGATCAACCGTATTTTGGAATTTGTGTCGGCTATCAGATTCTATTCGAGTCAAGCGAAGAATCGCCACAAACCGAAGGCCTCTCCATCCTCTCGGGCTCAGTCCGCCGATTCCAAAATGAGCCCAAGCTCAAAATTCCTCACATGGGCTGGAATTCGGCAAGCGCCACTCGCGGCGCCACTCGCATTTGGCAAGGGCTTGGTGAAGACCCCTACTTTTATTATATTCATTCGTATTTTCCCGCTCCCACCGATCTTTCTGCGGTGGTGGCTACCACGACGCACGGCACTCAAAAATTTGCAGGCGCGGTGGAACGCGGAAACTTGTTTTCATGCCAGTTCCATCCAGAAAAAAGCCAAGATGCCGGCCTCCGACTGATCCAAAACTTCTTGGACATCTAACGAAATTTCTTCTGCGTCGGTTAAATTTTCTTCGCAGTTAGCCGCTGTGAAATCCAAACCGTCAGAAAGGTAACCAGTAGCAATCATTTGCTCATCGCATTGATTACTGGAAAATCCCGACTCTTCTTGATCATGCTGTAAATGACCACCCGCAAGCAAAGCATCAACCTGATGGAACTCCATCAAATCCGCACTCGCTGGCCAATCAGTCGTTTTCGCACCTGAACAGTTACTTTCTTCTTATGATTTTCGGCCCAAGGTCGGAGGAACCTGACTTGACGCGCGATAGAGCAGGAGGCGCAGCGTCTCCAATAAACGGCGCGCATTCAGACTGTCGCGGCACAGGGCGCGGATGACGTGCACGCCGCCTGTTAGATGACCGTGACCGAGGTACACGTCCTCGCCATTGAGCGCGTCCAGCGCGGCGGCTGGCCAGTTTTCTGCCATCTCCCCCGCCGCGTAGACCGATAGATAATGCGCGGCGGGAAACTTCGCACGCAATGCCTCCAGACTAGCATCGCCCGGGCGCAAATCATAGCGCTCGCGGGCCATTAACTGTCCGTCTAACCGCAGATCGAGCTCCCACCGCAAATGCTGATAGGCAAACACCTCGCCCATCGCCACCCTGCCCGGCGCGATCCAGTCGAACAGCAGCAAACTCGCCGCCGCATCCAACTCGATCTCCGTGCGCTGCACATAGCACGCCCCGGCGTGGGGGATTAAAGGCTCCGCAATCCATTCGAGTGATGCCTTTTCTGCCACTCGAAATTTCTGGCAACACACTGCAGCCGCGCCCGAGCGCGTTCGATAAACGCGCGATGCGGACGGGGTGCTGAGCACCAGTTTCGCGCCCGCCGCGACGTGGATATCTAACTCCAAGCGGTCGCCGTCGAAAAATCCCGCCGTCGGATTGACGATGCTCTGCACAAGATGCCCCTGATCGAGATGCGATTTACTGATATGAATCGGCGCGCGGAAACTCTGCTGGGAAATAAACGGAACTCCGTCCGCACGGCTTTCACAACGCAGCTGCAAATGACCTTTGAGCGCCGAGCCTGAGACATGATTTCCCATCAGTTAGATGAATAGATACTCATGTTTGAGCCATGCTAGGAGATCGTCTTTGCCCTTCTCGGATTTGAGATCTGCAAACAGAAAAGGACGACTGCCGCGCTGCAGTTTCGCATCGTGCGCCATGACGCCCAGATCCGCGCCGACGTAGGGTGCGAGGTCGGTCTTGTTGATCAAAAGCAGGTCGCTGGTGCGGATGGCAGGGCCGCCTTTGCGGGGGATTTTATCACCCTCAGCGACATCGATCACGTAAATGTAGGCATCGACCAACTCAGGAGAAAACGTGGCTGATAGATTGTCGCCACCGCTTTCGATGAGGATCAGTTTGAGGTCAGGATGGCGAGTTTCCAGATCGATCACTGCGGCCATGTTCATGCTGGTGTCGTCGCGGATCGCGGTGTGCGGGCAACCGCCCGTCTCGACGCCGATGACCCGATCGGCTGCCAACACGCCTTCGCGCAACAAGAACTCGGCGTCCTCGCGCGTGTAGATGTCGTTAGTAATGACCGCCAACGAGATCTCATCCTTCAGCCATTGGCTGAGGCGTAGCACGCACATCGTCTTGCCGGAGCCGACGGGACCGCCGACACCGAGGCGGAATGGGCGTTTCGATTTAGGAGATGAAGAGTCGGGCATGGGCACGGGCATGGCGGAGTGAGGCGATTTCGAGAAGCGGATTGAACCAGCCATCGACTGGCTGGGAAAGTGAGGCGTCAATTTTTTCACCGAGCGCGGCAAGAGTGCGGCGGGCGATGAGTTGGCAAGCGGTCTGGCCGATGCGCATCAGCTTCATCGACGAGGCGATGAACCCGGCGATCGACTGGAACGCAAACGCCCGCGCGGCCTGCACCAGAGGAATGTTAGAAAGTTCTAACGCCGTGACGACCAGATGGTGGCTGCGCGGCGAGTGCTCGCGGTGGCGAATCACCAGCGGAGTGGGATCGAGCTGCAGCAGTAAATCGAGCCGTTGTGAACCGATGCGGCGCGACGCATCGCGCAGCTCGGCGGGAATCCGCCAAGCATCAAGCTCGGCATCTAACGCTAGCAGAACCTCCGCGTCGCCCGCCATCGCCGCGGCATGCGCGCGGGCAAAAAAAGGAATCTCGAAAGTGAGCAGCGCGGGCAGGATTTGCTGGGTGAGGAAATTTTCCAGGTCCTCCGCGCAGCTAACCACTCCGGCCTCAACCAATTCCTCAAGACCGAATGAGTGCGCGTAGGCCCCCGACGGATAGGCAGTATCATTGGCCTGCAGCAGCCACAGCCATGGGTCCGCCGTCATGACGCGTGGGCCACCGCCTTCATCGGCGTAAATAAAACCTCAGGCTCGGTGAATGCCCAGCTCTCGCGTTCAAGCAGTTGGGCCATCGCCTCATCTTGAAGCACGCGGATCGAATCTGCTAGAATCTCGGCAGGCAGGTGGAGATTGCCGACTTTCCACGCGACCAGCGCCGCCTGCGCAGGCGAGTGTATCAACACTTCGTAGACTTTCTCAGGCAACTGGTGGACGACGTAGTCGATGCCGTTCTGATGGAAAATCACACAGCCGTCCGTGAGACGGGTCTCCAAATCAAAACCGAATTCAGTGCTGTCCGCCGCGATGGCCCGCCAGCGGCGCTTGAGAAATTGGCGGCGCTCCGCCACGAGCGTGACCCGCATTGCATCAGGCAGAACAGAGGCCGGAGCAAGAGCGTGCTGGATCATATGCATGGGCGGAGGGAACGAAGCGGAATATTGTTAGAACAGGAAATAACGCTGCGCCATCGGCAGGACCGACAAGGGTTCGCAGCGAAGTTCGACGCCGTCGGCGGTGACCGTGTAAGTGTCAGGGTCGACCCTGATTTGTGGCAGCGCGTCGTTGAATGGAAGATCGTGCTTGGTGACCGCACGGCAGTTTTTCACAGCGACCAGACGTTTGTTGAGACCTAGTCCATCGAGTTCGCCCGATTCGAGCGAAGCCGCGCTCACGAACGTGACCGAAGTCGCAGCGATCGCTCGACCATGGGCTGCGAACTGGGGGCGATACATCGTCGGCTGCGGCGTGGGGATCGAGGCATTAGGGTCGCCCATATTCGCGCAGGCGATGAGACCGCCTTTGAGAATTGTCTCGGGTTTGACGCCGAAAAACGCGGGTTTCCAGATCACCAGATCGGCGAGTTTACCGACTTCGATGCTCCCGACCTCGTGCGAGATACCGTGGGTGATCGCGGGGCATATCGTGTATTTCGCGACGTAGCGAAGGGCGCGAAAGTTATCGGCCGCCGGATGGCTCGGCCCGTCTAACTTACCAAACTGCACCTTCATCTTGTGCGCCGTTTGCCATGTGCGGGTGATCGTTTCGCCGATGCGGCCCATGGCTTGGCTGTCGCTGGACATCATTGAAATCGCGCCGAGATCGTGGAGGCGATCCTCCGCGGCGATCGTTTCCGGGCGGATCCGGCTTTCTGCGAAGGTGACATCTTCGGGAATGCGCGAGTCGAGGTGATGGCAGACCATCAGCATATCGAGGTGCTCGTCAATCGTGTTAGTCGTGAAAGGGCGCGTCGGATTGGTGGACGACGGCAGGATGTTCGCCTCGCCGCAGACGCGGATGATGTCTGGCGCGTGGCCGCCGCCGGCACCTTCCGAGTGATAGGTGTGAATCGTGCGGCCCTTGAATGCCACGAGCGTGCTTTCCACGAAGCCTGCCTCGTTGAGGGTGTCGGTGTGAATCGCGACTTGGATGTCGAACTCATCGGCCACAGTTAGACAGGTGTCGATGGCGGCGGGTGTGGTGCCCCAGTCCTCGTGAAGTTTGAGACCAATGACCCCAGCCAGAACTTGTTCGCGAAGCGGTTCGGGCGACGAACAATTCCCCTTGCCAAGAAATCCGAGGTTGACGGGAAATGCTTCGGCACTTTCTAACATCCGATGGATGTTCCATTTACCCGGCGTGCAAGTGGTCGCGAATGTGCCGTGCGCCGGACCCGTGCCACCGCCAATGAGAGTGGTCACGCCGCTAGCGATCGCGTGCTCGATTTGCTGCGGGCAAATGAAATGGATGTGAGTGTCGACGCCGCCTGCCGTGACGATGCAGCCTTCCCCCGCGATCACTTCGGTGGCAGCGCCGATGGTCATCGTGATTCCATCCTGCAAAAGCGGATTCCCTGCGTGACCGATGCCAACGATGCGACCGTGTTTGATGCCGATGTCGGCCTTGATCACCCCTTGCGCGGCATCGAGAATGAGTGCGTTCGTGATGACCAGATCGAGCGAATCGGCATCGAGCGCGAGCGGCGATTGCGCCATGCCATCGCGGATGACCTTGCCGCCGCCGAATTTCACCTCGTTGCCATAACCACCCGACTCGGCGATGAGGTCGCGTTCGACCTCGATGAATAATTCCGTGTCGGCGAGGCGGACTTGATCGCCCGTGGTGGGTCCGAACATGCCAGCATAATTGGCGCGGGTTTGTTTCATGAGTCGAGAGGACCGTTGACGAGATTATTAAGGCCGTAAACTTCACGCGTCCCAGCGAGGGCGACTAACGGAATCTCGCGGGTGTCACCGGGTTCGAAGCGGATCGCTGTGCCGGCGGGAATGTTGAGGCGGAATCCACGCGCCGCAGCGCGATCAAAGTAAAGCGACGTATTGACCTCGGCGAAATGAAAGTGGCTGCCGACTTGGATCGGGCGGTCGCCGGTGTTAGCGACCACGATCGACACGGTGTCGAGACCGGGATTCAGATCGACGTCTGGCGCACCCGCAGGCGTAATGATTTCTCCGGGAATCATCGGACGGGGTTGTGGACGGTGACGAGTTTTGTGCCATCGGGGAAAGTCGCCTCAACCTGCACATCGTGAATCATTTCAGCGACGCCTTCCATGACCTCGTCGCGGGTGATCAGCGTCGTGCCGTAGCTCATCAGTTCGGCGACCGACTTGCCGTCGCGCGCGGCTTCGAGCAACTCGGCGGTGATGAACGCGACCGTTTCAGGATAGTTGAGCTTCAGGCCTCGGGCCCGGCGGCGAGTGGCGAGATCGCCCGCAACCACGATGAGGAGTTTTTCTTGTTCCCGTGGGGAAAGGTGCATTAACAGAAGTAGTTAGAAAATAGGGAGCAGCGACAGCGAGCCTAAAGCTGCGATAAGAGCCCCTACCCGCAACGCAGGTTTTTCGGCAATCAAGGCCGACGCGCAGCCCAGCACTACCACCGCCGCGAGGAGATAGTCGACGGCTCCGTGGCTGTGAAAAAAGGTCGCTTTGAGAAAATCAAACTCGTCGGTTTCATCGGGATGGTAGTGTCCGGGATGAGCGGAGGCGATTGCGGGAAGAAGACCGAACGCAAAGACTAACAAACGGGTAACAGATGGAAAAGTTTTCATAAAGAAGTCGGTGGCGATGGAGCCCGAGCAATGGCCGTGCCAAGCGATTATGAAAAAACTATGCTCCTGCAAAAGGCCATGGTTTCAACCGACAAACCAACAGATATTATTTAGTTCTTTACGTACCATTCAGTAAGGGCCTACCGACTGATGCCAATTCAATGACTATTAAGAAAGCGTATTTGACCGCGATTCAATATCGGACGCGAGCAAGCTCAAGAAAACCTCACTCGTCCAAGTCAGCGGCCGGTTGGCATCCCAAAATGCGCAACATGTCCGCTTTATTTCAATACCGGGTAAAGCGAGTTTGACCAGCGTTCCCTCCCGCAGAGGCCCAGTGACCGCCCACTCGGGTAGAATGGCGATTATTTGTCCCTGTTGCGCCAGATCGCTTGCAGTAAGCGGATTGGGCAGGATCCACTTCCGCAAATTTGACGGGCCACCGACGATGGCGGATTGCTGAAACATTTCGTAGGTAAAGTGGTCGGGAAAAACTAACAAGTTTTGGATGATTTCTGAAACAGCGACGCGTGATTTTTGGCCCAGCAAATGAAACGGCGCAACATAGGCACCAAGATTTTCCACCATCAATTCTCGACGCACGAATTTTTCCGATGAGTGCGATGAATAATCGATTTCAAAATCAAATTTCGACTCCTCCATCCGAACAAAACGATCGCTTTTGAGGTGCATTTCAAGGTTGGCGTGTGGGAAGCATTCATGGAATGTGGATAAGGTGCCGGCTTGCAACAGACCTGCCAATGATATGGGCAGGCTGAAAATTAGATTTTGCAGGCGACCTTCTAACCGCGCCAGCTCAGATTTTATGGTCGATAACCCCAGAAGAATTTCTTCCACCATTGGCATCATTCGTATGGCGGCGGCCGTGGGTCTCACCTGCGGACCAAGGCGGCGGAACAAGGCACTACCCAAATCCTCCTCCAACGCCTTCATGGCATGGCTAATGGCAGAAGGGCTGACGCAGAGTAGTTGCGCGGCTGACGCAAAGCTGCCCTCACGGACCGATACGAAAAACATCTGAAGTCTTTTGGAATCGACAATCCCGAGGTCGATCACAGGGGCTTTGGGCATCCCTGAATCAGGATCGTGAATTTTGTTCAGCATGTTGTTCAGATGTTTTTAAGCAAAGGCCATGCCAAAACAGGCGAACTCTGGGTTTGCGATCTCGATCTACCTTCGCCCGTAGGTTTATCGGGCTGGCAGAGGTGAAATGATTTCACCCCTAAAATCGCGCCTTGGCACGTGCCAAGCTAAATCCACAGCGGTGCGAGACCCTCATTTCTTCTCTCAACACCGATCGAAACATTAGATCCAACAACATGAAAATTAAATCAATCAGTAACCACTTCCTAAAAGTTGCCTGCCTCGCACTAGCGACCGCAACCGCTCAGGCGAAACCAACCACGGCCGAGTGCAACACCACCGGCCTTGCCGTCACCGATGACACGGTGACCGTCGGCCAACTGCACTCCGCGACCGGCACCATGGCAATCAGCGAAACTGGATCTATCCAGGCCGAACAGCTTGCCATCGACCAAATCAACGCGATGGGCGGTGTTCTCGGTCGCCAAATCAAGGTCATCAAGGAGGACGGCGCGAGCGACTGGCCAACCTTCGCGGAAAAGGCCAAAAAGCTGCTCGTTAGCGACAAGGTCGGCACCGTCTTCGGTTGCTGGACATCCGCTTCCCGTAAGGCGGTGCTGCCAGTTTTCGAAAAGGAAAACGGGATGCTCTATTACCCGACGTTTTACGAAGGTCTCGAGCAATCCAAGAACGTGATCTATACCGGACAGGAAGCCACTCAACAGATTCTAGCAGGTCTCGACTGGATCGCCAAGGAGAAGAAAGCTAAGACATTCTACCTCGTCGGTTCAGATTACATCTGGCCTCGAACCTCGATGAAAATCGCCAGAAAGCACATTGAAAATGTGCTCAAGGGATCTGTCGTGGGCGAAGAGTTCTATGCCTTGGGCAGCACTTCCTTTGGCTCCCTAATCAACAAGATCAAACTGAAGAAGCCTGACGTGATCTATACCGCCGTCGTCGGTGGATCTAACGTATCATTCTACAAGCAACTCTCTGCAGCCGGAATCAACAGTGCCAAGCAAACACTTCTAACCATTTCCGTCACCGAAGACGAGGTTCTCGGAATCGGTGGCGAAAACCTTGATGGGTTTTACTCGTGCATGAAGTATTTCCAGAGTCAGGACAATCCAAACAATGCGGCATTCGTCAAGGCGTTCAAAGAAAAATATGGCCCGGGCAGCGTAATCGGGGACGTCACTCAAGCAGGTTACCTCGGCCCTTGGTTATGGAAAGCAGCTGTGGAAAAAGCGAACAGTTTCGACATCGATAAAATTGCCGCCGCATCTCCAGGCATCGAGCTGACGAACGCCCCGGAAGGCTATGTGAAGGTCCACGCAAACCATCACCTCTGGAGCAAGGCCCGCATTGGTCAATGGCAGAAAGATGGCCAAGCAAAGATTCTCTTCGAATCGGAACTTATCGAGCCTGATCCGTTCCCGAAAGGCTATCAGTAAATCACTTCCGACTCATTACTGAGTCCAGTAATACCCCGGAGGGTCGGGTAGTTTCCGGCCCTCCGCACTTCCTAACACGAACTGTTTTAAATATTTCGAACGCCTGATTTTATGGGAGAATACACTAGCGAAGAATTACAAAGCATTTTTATCATGCAGAGCTTCTCGGGCCTTAGCCTGTTCAGCGTCCTCCTGCTCATGGGCCTCGGCCTTGCACTAATCTTCGGTCAAATGGGCGTGATCAACATGGCCCACGGCGAGTTCATGGCCCTCGGCGCCTACACCGTCTATCTCTGCTCCTCGCTCACTGAAAAATTCGCGCCGGCATTCGGCCCCTATTACTTCGTCGCTGCCATCGCGCTGGCATTCGTCATCTGCGCCGCCCTCGGGGCATTGGTCGAATGGCTAATGATACGACACCTTTACCACCGACCGTTAGACACCCTGCTTGCGACTTGGGGACTCAGCCTGATTCTCCAGCAATCCTACCGCTCCATCTTCGGCGCGCGTGAAGTCACCCCCACCCTGCCCGACTGGCTCATGGGATCCTACAACGTCAAGGAGGGCCTCGACATTCCGATCAACGGTATGTTCGTGCTCGGCCTCTCCATCGTCGTCACCATTACGCTGATGACCTTCATGTATCGCTCCGCCTTCGGACTCCGCCTCCGCGCCACCGTGCAGAACCGTAAGATGAGCGACGCCGTGGGCATCAATACCGGCAAGGTTGACCGGCTCGCCTTCAGCCTCGGCTGCGGCATCGCCGGCATCGCTGGTGCCGCCTTCACCACCATCGGCTCGACCGGCCCTGACAGTGGCAGCCGCTACATCGTGGACGCTTTCCTCGTCGTAGTCTCCGGCGGAACCGCCAGTCTGCTAGGCTGCGTCGCCTCGGCATTCGGCATCGCTCAGGCACAGTCGATTCTCGAGTTCTTCCTGGAAGGCACCAAGGGCAAGGTCGCCACCCTCTTGGTCATCGTCATCGCCCTAATGATACGCCCTCAAGGACTCTTCCCGAGTAAAGTCCGCGGTAACTGACCGCCAATCTATCACCCAAAAAGTCATGCCACTATTCTTTCGGACTATATTTAAGACACGAGGAGAGGCCATTGCCTTCGGAGCCTTCCTGCTCCTGCTTCTTGTCATCTTACCCCTTGCCATCCCGGTCTTCCGTCTCAATCTAGTAGGGAAATACTTGTCCTTTGGTTTTGTCGCCATCGGCTTGGTCCTGCTATGGGGCCGCTGCGGCATTCTTAGCCTCGGTCAAGGCGTTTTCTTCGGACTCGGCGGCTATTGCATGGCGATGTTTCTTAAACTGGAAGCATCCGATCCAATCACCACCGCCATCCAATCCACGCCCGGTATTCCAGACTTCATGGACTGGAATCAAATCACGAAGTTGCCCTTGTATTGGGAGCCCTTCAAGAGCCTTCCCTTCACCATCGCAGCGATTTTCATCCTTCCGTCGGTCATCGCATTCATCATCGGTTGGGCACTCTTCCGAAGGCGCGTCGGCGGTGTTTACTTCGCCATCATTACGCAGGCGATTGCACTGATTTTTTCCCTCGGGATCGACGGCAACCAAGGCTACACTGGGGGCAGAAACGGCATCACCGACCTACGCACGCTCTGCGGCTGGGACATCCGCAGTGAGAACGCACAGTATATCCTCTATTTCCTCTGTGTGGTGTTGCTCTTCACCGTCGCACTCGGAGCGAAGTATATCATCAACACCCGTCTCGGGCGCGTGCTCGTCGCGGTCCGGGATAGAGAGGATCGAGTGCGTTTCTCGGGCTACGATGTCGCGATGATCCGTGCCTTTATCTTCGCCTTCGCAGCAATGCTAAGTGGTATAGGAGGTGCGTTCTTCGTCCTTCAAGTCGGATTCATGTCACCGTCAATCGTTGGCATCATCCCATCGATCGAAATGGTGATCTTCACCGCCGTGGGAGGACGCCTATCAGTTCTCGGTGCCATCCTTGGATGCCTGATCGTCAACTTCGGAAAAACCACCTTCTCGGAAGCCTACCCTGACCTATGGCTCTATCTCATGGGCAGTACTTTCATCGCGGTCGTGATGTTCTTCCCGAATGGACTCGCCGGATTGCTAGAGAAAATCCCCACCAGCAAGAGCAAGTTCGCATCCCTGCTCGCCCGTTTCCAGAAGACCACTCCTGCCGTAGTAACCAAAGCCACTCCGATCTCCGATGAAAACTGATCACGATAACGTCCTCGAAGTGGAGGATCTCGGCGTCTCATTCGACGGCTTCAAAGCGGTCGACGGCTTCAACTTCTACCTCGCCCAAAACCACGTGCACGTCATCATCGGCCCTAACGGAGCCGGCAAGACCACCGTGCTGGACCTCATCTGTGGCAAGACACTCGCCACCAGCGGCAGCATCAAGTTCAAGGGCAAGGAGCTCCGCGGCCTCCGCGAATACCGCATCGTCCGCGCAGGCATCGGCCGGAAATTCCAGAATCCGTCAATTTATGAAAACCTCACCGTTTTCGAAAACCTCGAACTCTCCCACCCCACCGGCCGCGGCGTGATCGGCTGCCTCATGTTTCGCCGCACCCCAGCCATCAAGAAACAGTGCGACGACGTCGCCGAGCAGATTGGCCTGGCCGACAAGCTCGATACCGAAGCCGGCATCCTCAGCCACGGCCAGAAGCAGTGGTTGGAAATTGGCATGTTACTCATGCAGGACCCGGAAATCATCATGCTCGACGAACCCGTCGCCGGCATGAGCGTGCGCGAGCGCACCGAGACCGCCACGCTCATCCGCAAGATCTCTAAGGACCGCTCGGTCATCGTCATCGAACACGACATGGAGTTCGTCAGAGAAATTGCCGACCGCGTCACCGTCATGCACCTCGGCAAGATCCTCGCGGAAGGCTCCATGGAAAAAATCAGCCAAGATCCCAAAGTCATCGAAGTTTACATCGGACACTAACATCATGATCTCAGTCACCAACCTACAGGTCTGTTACGGGCAGAGCGTCGTCATCCCCGACATGAGCTTCACCGCGCCACAGGGCGAGATCCTCGGCATCATCGGCCGCAACGGCATGGGTAAGAGCACGCTCTTCCGCTCGCTCATCGGCATGATCCCGACGCGCTCCGGCAAGATCACCCTCAACGGCAAGGAAATCACCAACCAACCGTCCCACCGCCGGGTCGCCCAAGGCGTGGCGTTCGTGCCCCAAGGCCGGATGATTTTCCCCTACCTCACCGTTTATGAAAACCTCATCTCCGGTGTTGCTGGAAATGTCAGCTACGATTCCGTCGAGGAGATCTACGCGCTCTTCCCCGTGCTCCGGGAAATGCGCAAGCGCAAGGGCGGCAATCTATCCGGCGGCCAGCAGCAGCAACTCGCCATCGGTCGCGCGCTGATGACCAACCCCAGCGTGCTCCTGCTCGACGAGCCGACCGAAGGCATCCAGCCCTCGATCATCAAGGACATCTCCCGCAGCCTGCGCGAGATCCGGGATCTGCGGAAACTCACCATCGTCGTCAGCGAGCAGGTTCTCAGTTTCGTGCTCGATACCTGCGACAACATCATGGTCATCGATAAAGGCAAATTCATCCGCGAAGACCGCCGGTCCGACGTGGATGCCGACCAGATCAAAGCGATGCTCGCCGTCTAACACACTTTTTCTTTCCCACTACCAAAACCAACCATACCCTATGAAAACACTAATCAAAGTTGACCTCGACGCCACCCCGGAATCCCAGGACTACCTTCACAACCGCTGGCATCCGGATATTCCGATGGTCGCCATGGTGAATCAGGGCGACGAATTCCGCGTGGAATGCATCGACTGGACCGGCGGCCAGATCAAAAACAACGACGACGCCACCGACATTGAAGTCGTCGACCTCACCAAGGTCCACTATCTATCAGGCCCTATCGGCGTCCACGGCGCGGAACCCGGCGACCTGTTAGTCGTGGATATCCTCGACGTCGGCGTGCTCGACAAATACCAGTGGGGCTTCACCGGCCTATTCGCGAAAACCAACGGTGGCGGCTTCCTCACCGACCACTATCCGGACGCCCGCAAGGCCTGCTGGGATTTCCACGGCATCTACACCTCGTCCCGCCACATCCCTAACGTCGAGTTCGCCGGCATCATGCATCCCGGCCTCATCGGGTGTCTACCGTCCAAGGAAATGCTCAATATTTGGAACACCCGGGAAAAGGAACTCTTCGACACCGATCCCGAGCGCGTCCCGCCGCTTTGCGCGCTGCCCTCAGCCCCCACCGCCCACATGGGCCGGATGACTGGTTCCGCCCGCGACGCCGCTGCCGCGGAAGGTGCCCGCACCGTTCCCCCGCGCGAACACGGCGGAAACTGCGACATCAAAAACCTCACCAAAGGCTCGAAAGTCTATTTCCCCGTCTATGTCAAAGACGGCGGACTCTCGATGGGCGATATCCACTTTAGCCAGGGCGACGGTGAAATCACCTTCTGCGGCGCCATCGAAATGGCCGGTTACCTCGACATTCGCGTCAGCGTGCTCAAGGGCGGCATGGAGAAATACGCCATCCGTAATCCGCTCTTCATCCCGAGTCCGCTCACTCCTAACTACAAGCGCCACATCATTTTCGAAGGCATCTCCGTGGATGAAGCCGGCAAGCAGCATTATCTCGATCCGTTTGTATCCTACAAGATGGCCTGCCTCAACGCCATCGAGTACATGAAAAAATTCGGCTACACCGGCGAGCAGGCCTACGCGATCCTCGGCACCGCCCCGGTGGAAGGTCACATCAGCGGCATCGTCGATATTCCCAACGCCTGCGCCACCCTCTGGCTGCCCACGGAAATCTTCGACTTCGACATCATGCCGAACGCGAACGGCCCGACGAAGAGTGTCACGCCCGGATTCGACCTCGCCAAAGTGTTATAGAAATCCAGCACCATGCCCGTTTACGACTTCTCCTGCCCCGAGTGCGGCGACTTCCGCGCGCTTCTCACCATCGACGAGCGCAACGACCCGACGCCGTGCCCTGAGTGCTCGCGCGTCGGCCAGCGGCTCATCCTCGCGCCCAACCTTGCTCTCATGAGCCCGGTCAGGCGTAATGCTCATGCAGTGAACGAGAAAAGCCGCCACGAACCGCGTATGAGCACCGCCCACTCCTGTGGCAGTGGCTGCGGATGCGGCACGAAGGGTTCCAAGATCCGGCCCACCCGGACGCGGGAAACCAAACTCGGAGTCCTCAATTCGCAGAAGTCGAGCGCCCGTCCATGGATGCTGGGTCATTGATAGATCAGAAATTTACTCAGCAAGCCATCACGACCCATAACCGAATTCCCCCAGAAATCGGTCGTGTTTTTGTGCCTTTTTAATATTGGCATGCTTCATGCTATTTATCTGATGTGGATCACCAAGACCTGCAAATTCTCTGTTTCAAATGATTCACATGGCTCGAATGTCCGAAAATCATCTGGGCATTTTGCCCTCGCTCGAAGTAATGCCCCTGTTTGCAGATAGGTCGGATGAATCTGGGCCAATCAGGGATTCACTTTTTCGGATAAAGACCTACACAAGTTATGGGGAAATCGCCCGGCATTTGCTCACATCCAAACTGGTCGCGAGCGTCATCCCTTTGGAGATTTTCGTAGCCGATGTGCTAGGCCTCCCAGGCCAGCGCAACCATTGGAAAATCCCAGTTTTCATCAGCTCTTGTCCGACCGAGTTGGTGCTAAGCCCGTCCATTTACCGGGCCCTCTACCCATCACAAGCCGAGGGCCAAGTGAAACTTCCCTCGCGACTGATCGTGGGCCTGCAAAGTCAAAACTCTCTCACCAAATCGCAATTTCAAGAGTGGATCAAGCAATGGAAGGGCAGCGCCTCAATCGATGTGATTTACAAAATGCTGCCATTAGACCTGCGCATTCGTGCGCTGGAAGCGGGTGCGGTCGACGCCATCATCGCACCATCACCTTGGGGCTTGTTCGCAGAATCCATCGAAATCGGTAAATGTGATATCCGCTTCACTCCCGGAAAGTTCGCCCAACAACTCGCACTCGTTTGCAACAAAGAGTTTTTCGAAAGTCACCGGGAACTGGCCTGTGAACTCCCCAGCATGATCGCCTCCGCCAGACATCGTCTCAAGCAGCCGAATGGATTCATCAAAGCGGCAGAAAAAATGTCTCGCACCTGCAGGCCCGCGCTCGCCATCGATTTGCTGGAAAAGGCCGCTACGCTACACGGCTTCGAATCTCTCGGCTCCGATGTCGCCCCCGACGCCCGGGACTTGACCTTTGCCCTTGCACAACTAGCCGAACATTCAATTTTACCCGCCCAAGTGGGGGCCGGCGAGAACACTGCGCGCCTGCTTCTCTGTGATCCTGCCGCTCCAAACACTCGAGACATGAATAGGTCGCGCAAAACGGAGCCAGTGGTGCCTTTGCCCACTGCGCAACTGCCCGGAGGCAGTGCCAGCATCCTTCAAAAAACCTAACTATTCAGGTCTTTAAGAAAGATTAAGTCATTTTCAGCTTATTGATGACGACGAATTGTTAAGCGACCAAGCCAAAGCTCTGCGTCCCATCACCCAAGCCGCCTTCGACGTGGGTGGACTGGAGGCCCGCATTGAGGAACTCAAAAAGCGCCTCAACATGAACAGTTCAAACAGCAGCAAAACCCGCTTGTTACGGGAGCTCATCGCATTTTCCGAAGATGGCCATCGCTAGGGCACCGGACTAAAGCACGGCACCAACCTCATGGACTCCATCAAATCCGCACTCGCTGGCCAAACAGTGGATTTCGCACCCGAATCGTCAGATCATTTCACCGAGTGCCCGGCATTATTTTACCGATGGTGCGACTGGTAATTGCCCTGCCGATGCATGAAGCCTCATCGCTTCGATTAAATTTTTGCCGGTGTCTTTCTGATAGCGAACGGCCATCCCTGTGAAAAAAGCTGCTGCTACTAGAACCGTAATTACCAATAGAGCCCCGACATTACTTTCGTTTTGAATAGGTCCCACCGATGCGGACTGCTTGTCCAATGGGCCCGCCACTTTCAAAGGCACCGCTGCCGAAGCAGATGATTGCGTTTCGCCTGATAGAAGAGCGATTTCCTCATCCGACAGAAGAAAATCAAAAGATACTTCACCGACTCTTACCGTATTACCACTCACTAACGGAATCACCGGGGAACGAGTGCCTCCCAGTTTGATGCCGTTGGTCGACTTCATGTCGTGCAGTTCATAACCACCCGACACACGCCGCATTTCAGCATGCACCACCGAGACCGAACCGGAATCAAT